>NZ_CP071636.1 GCF_017357385.1 Rhizobium sp. NZLR1
GGCCATCGGCGATCGCTTTGTAGATGGCGTTATGCTCGTCATAGACCTGTTCCAGCCCTTGGCGAGGGCCAAGCAGGGAGAGGCCGTGGAGATGCATGCCGACGGCGATATGCGCCTTCAGCGCGTCGATCGAAGCGGTATAATAATGATTGTTGGCAGCCTCAGTTACCGCGCGATGGAAGATGAAATCGGCATCGGTGCGGTGCAACTGATGGCTGGTCGCCTCGCGCAGATCCGCAAGGGCGCCGGCGATTTTCTGGATCGCCGATTCATTGCGGCGCTTGGCGGCGAAATAGGCGGCGGCCGGCTCGATGGTCAGGCGGAATTCGTAGCAGCGCTGAATATCGGCGATCGTCTTGACCGGCGAATAGGCAAGCTGCGTCGTCGGCGACCCATGGGCGCTGACGAAGGTGCCAGCGCCCTGCCGGGCATAGACCATGCCCTGATCGCGCAGGCGGGCCAGCGCATCGCGGACGATCGGCCTGGAAACACCGAGCATCGAGGCAAGCTCATGTTCGCCGGGAAGGCGTGAATCCGGTGGATAGTTTCCGCCGCGGATACGCTCGAGCAGCTGGTCGAAGACGCGATCGACCAGCTTGACGGCCTTGCCGCGTTCGGGCTTGCCCGGCGGGCCGGCTTCCGCGTTCAAAGATTCGCCATTCACTTCAGCCACGTCATTCTCCCCGGCGGTATCTTATGCCGCCTGATTCCAAAGAACCAGTTTTAACAAACTATCCGGATTGCCGAAGCCCCCCGACTTCACGGCGCACCGAAATTGCCGCCCGTCAGCGGCCGTGATATCAAACCAAGGGATCCCAGCCTCGATCTCGCCCTTTGGCGCCAAGACTCTCACCCCAAGTGCCTGGAAAACGGCAAGCGCCGTATCGCCGCCGCCGACCATCAGCATCTCAGGCCTGGTGTCGTCGATGGCCAATCTGACGCCTGCCGCAAAGCGGCGGGCGACGAGTGCTGCATCGGCCTCCATCTCGCCGGTGCAGCGCAGCAGCGCCGGCAGCGCCAGGCCCTCGCCGCATTCGATCTTGCCCATCGGCGCATCCGCCAGCACGCGCAAGGCGCCCGAAGCTTCGAGCCGGTTCATCTGGACTGAGGTGATCGGATCGCGCGAGCCAAAGGCAAACAGCGTGCGCGGGGTTGCCGTAAATTCCGTCATCGGCCGCCGCCCCGTTTCGCCGAGCCGGCGGGCAAATGCCGCACCGAGACCACGCGCACCGACGCCGAGCGTCGTCAGCCAGTCATGACCCTCGACGATCTGATCGAGATCGCTCTCATCCTCGGCATCGGCAACGACAACATCGCCCGCACTGCCCGCAAAAAGCATGGCGATCGGCAGCGGCGTGTTGACGCCGCGGCCGACGACACATCCGCGGTAAGTCACGCGCTCCTGATCGGGGATGGCGGGCGCCACGAGGATGGTCTTCAGGCCGAGCGCCTTTTTCAGCGCCAGGCTTTCCGCAGCGACATTGCCCTTCAGCCGGGAGTCGATCTTCTTCATAACAACGGAAGGTTTGATGTCACGAATGACCTCGGCGGCCGATCGGACCCTTTCGGCAGCTTCACGCTCGCTAAGAGCGCGAGAGGCGGTGTTGATGACCAGGACATCGCAGCCGGTGGCGATCGCAGCCTGTGCCGCCTCGACATCGATGGCGACCGCAACCGAAAGGCCGGCCGCGACGAAGGGCGTGCCGGTATCGAGCGCACCCGTCAGATCGTCGGCAATGATCGCAGCCTGCAGCGTCATGCGATTTGCTCGGTATTGACGGCGTGGCAGGCAACGAGATGGCCGGGCCTGGCCTCCTCCCAGGCGGGAATAACTTTGCTGCAGACATCCATCGCGATCGGGCAGCGCGTGTGGAAACGGCAGCCGGAAGGCGGGTTCAGCGGGCTCGGCACGTCGCCCTGCAGGATCTGGCGCTGGCGGGTGCGCTCATGCTCCGGATCGGTCTCCGGAACGGCCGACAGCAGCGCCCTGGTATAGGGATGCAGCGGATTGTCGAACAGTTCCTCGCGGCTGGCAAGCTCGGCGAGCCGCCCCAGATACATGACGCCGACGCGGGTGCTGATATGGCGCACCACCGCCAGATCGTGGGCAATGAACAGATAGGTCAGCCGGTATTTCTCCTGCAGATCGAGCAGCAGGTTGATGATCTGCGCCTGGATCGACACGTCGAGCGCCGAGATCGCCTCGTCGCAGACGATGAATTTCGGCTGGCAGGCAAGCGCGCGGGCAATGACGACACGCTGACGCTGGCCGCCGGAAAGCTCATGCGGGTAACGCTGGGCAAACCGCGTGGGCAGGCCGACATCGGTGAGCAGCGTCGCCACTTTCTCTTTCAGCTCGGCCTTGGTGCAGAGTTTGTGGAAGAGGATCGGCTCGCCGATCGCCTCGCCCACCGTCATACGCGGATTGAGCGTCGAATAGGGATCCTGGAAGACGATCTGCAGGTCGCGGCGGAAGGGCCGCATCTGCTTTTCATCGAGCGTCGCGAGGTCCTGGCCCTTGTAAACGACCTTGCCGCTGGTCGCCTTGTAGAGGTTGAGGATGGTGAATCCGGTCGTCGACTTGCCGCAGCCGGATTCGCCGACGAGGCTCAGCGTCTCGCCTTCCATGATATCGAGATTGACGTTGTCGAGCGCATAGACCGTCGCCGAGCGTTCGCCGAAGGCGCCGAGCTTGACGTGGAAATGCTTGACCAGGTTTTCGACCTTGAGCAGTGGTTGAGCATCCATTACGCGGCCTCCTGCATTCTCTGGACGACGAAACAGGCGGCGCGATGATTGCTGCTGCCGCTTAAGCGTTCAAGCTGCGGCACCTTTTCGTGGCAGATCGTCTCGGCGAGCGGACAGCGCGGCGCAAACGGGCAGCCCTTCGGCCGGCGGCCGGGCTCCGGCGGCGTGCCGCCGATCGAACTCAGCCGGCTTGCCGGCGGGTCGGACAGTTTCGGGATCGAGGAGAGCAGGCCGCGGGTATAGGGATGGCTCGGGCGGGCATAGAGCTCGTCGACCGGCGCATCCTCGACGACCGTGCCTGCATAGAGCACGGCGACGCGGTCGACCAAGCCGGCGATCAGCGCCAGATCATGGGTGATCCAGACGACCGACATGCCGAGCTTGGCGCGCAGGTCCTTCACCAGATCGACGATCTGAGCCTGGATGGTGACGTCGAGCGCCGTCGTCGGCTCATCGGCGATCAGAAGCTTGGGATTGCAGGCAAGGCCGATCGCGATCATCACGCGCTGGCGCATGCCACCGGAAAGCTCGTGCGGAAAGGCCTGCAGGCGCTCTTCCGGGCCGGGAATGCCGACGAGGCGCAGAAGCTCGACGGCGCGGGCGCGGGCCGCAGCCTTTTTCATCCCGCGGTGATACATCAGCGGCTCGCAAATCTGGTCGCCGACGCGCATGACGGGATTAAGCGACGTCATCGGATCCTGGAAGACAAAGCCGATATCGCCGCCGCGCACCTTGCGCAGCTCGCGATTCGACATCGTCTGCAGATCGCGGCCGTCGAAGGTGGCCGTTCCCTTGGTGACCTTGATCTTGTTCGGCAGGAGCCGCATCAGGCTCAGCATGGTGAGGCTCTTGCCGCAACCGGATTCGCCGACAACGCCGAGCGTCTCGCCCTTGTCGACATGGAGATCGATGCCGTCGACGACGACGGCCGGGCCATTGCGGCCGTCGATCTCGACGGTGAGGTTCCTGACATCGAGCAGGCGTTCGGTGTTTTTGGTGTCGATCATTTGCTGCCCCGCGGATTGAGCGCGTCGTTGAGACCGTCGCCGAGGAAGCTGAAAGCAACCGAGGCAAGGCCGAGCACGGCCGCCGGAGCGGCAAGGAGATGCGGATAATGCTGCCAGACGCGAAGGCCGTCCGAGATCATGTTGCCCCAGCTCGGCGTCGGCGGATTGACGCCGACACCGAGGAAGCTGAAGGCGCTTTCCAGCACCATCGCCGTGCCGAGGCCGGCGCTGACCGAGACGATCAGCGGTCCAAGCGCATTCGGCACGACGTAACGCTTGATGATGACCCAGTTCGAAAGGCCGAGTGCCTGGGCTGCGGTGATATAGGGTCGGCTGCGAATCGACAGAACCTGGGCGCGCACCAGACGGGCATAGGGCGGCCAGGAGATCAACGCCATCGAGCCGAAGACGAGGATGAAATCCACCCATATCGTCTGGCGATAGAAGGGATTGAAGGTCTCGAGGTAACGCGCCTCCATCCATCGGGTGATCGGCGATTTCAGCGATGCGTTGATGACGACGACGAGCAGCAGGTTGGGAACCGACATTGTCACGTCGGTCAGCCACATGATGGCGCGGTCGAAGGGATTGCCGAAGAAACCGGCCACCGCGCCGAGCGTGAGGCCGATCAGCACCGCAAAGAAGGTGACGATGACGGCAACGAGGAAAGCGGTCCGCGTGCCGAAGACCACCCGGCTGAAGACATCGCGGCCGAGATCGTCGGTTCCAAAAAGATGGCTCATCGACGGCAGCGCGTTACGTGCGTTGAGATCCTGGCTCAGATAGTCATAGGGCGTCAGGTAAGGCCCGAAGATCGCTGTGAAGGCGAGGATCAGGACGATAACCAGGCCGAAGACGGCGAGCTTGTTGCGCTTCAGCCGATACCAGGCGTCGCGCCACAGGCTGACCGGCTGTTCCTCGACGGTTTCGGTGGTGGATAGAGGGATTGCGGACATGGTCAGCGGCTCCTTCTTGCATCATTGGCGCGCGGGTCAAGCAGCGGATAGAGCACATCCACCAAGAGGTTCGACACCATCACCAGGAACGATCCGATCAGCGTGATCGCCAGGATCACCGGATAGTCGGAATTGATCAGCGCCTGCACCGTCAGGCGTCCGAGCCCCGGCAGGCCGAAGACCAGTTCGACGAAGATCGCGCCGTTGACGATGGTGATCATGATCAGGCCGAGCTGCGTCACCACAGGCGTCAGTACCGGCCGCAGGATATGGCGCAGCGCCACGATGATCTCGGGCACGCCCTTGGCCCGCGCGGTCCGGACGAAATCCTCCGACAGCACCTCGATGACGGCAGCCCGGGTCTGGCGCACGATGAGCGCGATCGGCTGGAAGGAAAGCACGAGCAGCGGCAGTAGGATACGGACATCGAAAATGCCGCCCCAGCCATAGGGCACGCTCGCGCCCGGCAGCAGCACGATGAGGCCGACCATCAGCAGCGGCCCGGCGACATAGGCCGGGATCGCCCAGAGGAAGAGCGCGGAGCCAAGAATGGTATAGTCGAGGCGCGAATTCTGGTTCAGCGCCGCGATCATGCCGAGCGGGATCGCAACGACGGTCGTCAGGATGACGGAACAGAGGGCGAGCTGGAAGGAGACGGGAGCGGCGGCTGAGACCATTGCCCAGACGGCGCGGCCCGACGTCAGCGAGTTGCCGAATTGGCCGTGCAGCAGGTTCCAGATGTAAAGGCCGAACTGCTCGATGAAGGGTCTGTTAAGGCCAGCACTTTCGCGGATGGCTTCGATGCGCTGCGGATTATAAGCGACGTCGCCCGGTGCGCGCAGGAAGATCAGCTTGATCGGATCGCCGGCGCCGTAGAAGGCCAGCGCGTAGACGGCCAGCATCACCACCAGAACGGAGGGAATCCAGATGGCAAACCGGGTTAGCACGTAGCGCAGCATGGCCACCTCCCGTCAGTTGTTCGATGCGTTCTTGTCCTTCGCAGAAGCCCGACAGATCGCATCTCTTCTTGAAATTTGCGCGAAGACCTTGCGGCCTTCGCGCGTTTATCGCCAGGAACGATTGTTCCGGATCAACCGATGGAAATGTTCCAGGGTTCGACGATCTGCCAGTCGAGGTTCTTGTCCAGGCCCTTGACCTCCTTGGTGGCCCAGCGCGACATCGCCTGAGAATACCACGGAATGAAGGCCCAATCGTCGCGGAACGCCTTCTGGGCTTCCTGGGCAAGAGCGATGCGCTGCGGATCGTCCGCAGCCTTGGTCGTCGCCTCAGTAAGGGCGCTGTCGACCTTGTCGTTCTTGTATCCGCCGAGCTTGTTCTGCGCATTCGACGAGGTCGAGGCGATGCAGCCTGCCAAATAGGAAACGGCATCGGGAACGCGGGTGCCGACATCGTCGCGGAAGATTTGGACCGAGTTCTGGTCCGGGCCGGCATAAGCATCCTGCTGCGGCTTCATGTCGACGGCGGTGATGCCGAGGTTCTGGCGCCATTGCTCGGCGATGAACTGGGCGGCGGCCTGAATGGCCGGCGCCGAGATGCCGACGAACATGATCTTCGGCAGGCGCTCAGGTCCGCCATAGCTCGATTCGGCGAGCAGCTTCTTTGCGGCTGCCGGATCAAAGGGAAAGGGCTCGAAGCCGGAATCTTCGGCGCCCGGAACCGAGTTGAGGATCTGGTCGGCCTTCTTGTGCGGCCCGTCCGGATAGGACGCCTTGAACAGGCCGTCGCGATCGATCGCCATGATCAGCGCCTGGCGGACCTTCGGATCGTCCATCGGCGCGCGGGAGATATTGAACCAGAAGTGCTGGCTGGTCGGGATCAGCGGGCCGGCGGAGAATTCGGGGCCGAGATCCTGGATGATCGTTGAAGTGACGAGTTCCGTATGTGCGTTGAACTCGCCGGATTTGATCAGCGATGTCGCCGTCACATTGTCCTCGATCGAGGTGACCTCGATGCGCGCGAGCTTCGGCTTCGGGCCGAAGAAGTTCTCGTTCGGCTCGAAGGTGAGCTTGCCGGCGTCGATATCGATGCTCGTCAGCTTGAAGGGGCCGGAGAAGGCCGGCTTGCTGTCAGGCTTGTACCAGTCGATGATCTCCTCGCCGTCGCTGCCGCGCGACTGCGAGGCCTTGGTGATCGGCGCGATGTGGTTTGCCAGGCGCATGAAGAAGATCGGATCGGCTGCCGTCAGCGTCACGACGACCGTCCCCTCGTCGGGTGTCGCGACACCCGTCAGCTCTTTGCCGGAGCCGGCAGCGATCTCGGCGTAACCCTTGACCTTGCTCAGCACCTGGTCGGCGCGCTGGCTCTTGGTGTTCGGCATCGAGGCGACTTCCCACGATCCCTTGACGTCGGCCGAGGTGATCTTGCTGCCGTCGGAGAAAACGGCCTTGGGGTCGATCTTGAAAGTCCAGACGGCGTTGTCGGCCGATTCCCAACTGGTGAAGACGTAAGGCTTGATTTTGCCTTGGCTGTCGAAATACATCGGCGAGGCCCACCAGATCGAATTCCAGCGGAACGTCCTGCCGCCGCCGCGCAGCGGCGACCAATCCTGATCGAAGGCCGGATGTGCGACCTTGAGGACCTGGCCCTCGTCGGCCGTTACGATGCGGGCATTCATCCCGAACACGGTGAGGCCGACGCCGGCCGCAAGACCGAGCTTCAGCGCGTTGCGACGCGATATATTGGTTTTATCCGATTGATCTAAAGACATGGCATTCCTCCCAGGTGAATTCGGCAGCGCTCTCCCTGCCCCTTGCCAGGCGCAGCACAATCCGTCCCGTATCGTTCTCTCGTTATTGTAAATATGTCAACAAAAAATCGCATTTTCCATTCCAACAAAATTTCCAATGACAAATACCCATGCAATAACAATTAGTTAAATTTTACGTCTCGAAGGAATGCATTTTGTCTGCTTGACAAAAGGGCCGCAATGGAAAAGTTTTCCGCAATCCATCGCGACAGACGAATGACAATGGAATGTGCAGCCGGCCGGTTCGAACACGCACCGGCAGGACGGGACGCACCGAGGAGGGCGAATGAGCCATCACAGGATTACAGGCGTTTTCAGCGCCGCCGCAACGCCGCTGACTGCGGACAATACGCCGGACCTCGCGCTTTTCACCGACCATTGCCGGCAGCTGCTGGCCGAGGGATGTCATGGCGTGGCCCTGCTCGGCACGACAGGCGAGGCCAATTCCTTCTCCGCAGCCGAGCGCCGCGCCATTCTGGAAGCGGCGCTAAAGGCCGGCATTCCGGCCGACAGGCTTTTGCCGGGCACCGGCGTCGTCGCCATTCCGGAGACCGTCGAACTGACCCGGCACGCGCTTTCGCTCGGCGTCACCAAGGTGGTGATGCTGCCGCCCTTCTATTACAAGGGCGTCTCCGACGACGGCCTCTTCGCCGCCTATTCGCAGGTGCTGGAAAAGGTCGCCGATACGCGTCTGCGGGTGATCCTCTATCACATTCCGCAGGTTTCTGGCGTTCCGCTCTCCATTCCGCTGATCGGCCGGCTGATTGCGGCCTTCCCGGAAACGATTGTCGGCATCAAGGAATCTGCCGGTGATTTCAACAACATGCAGGCGATAATTGCCGCCCATCCCGGCTTTTCGGTGCTGGCCGGCGCCGATCCGCTGCTGCTGCCGCTGCTGAAGGCTGGCGGTGCGGGCTGCATCACCGCAACCTCCAATCTCGTGGCGGATTCGCTGCGCACCGTCTACGACCATGTTCATGACGAAGCCCGCGCCGCCGATGTCGAGGCAGCGCAGGCGCGCATCAACGCCTATCGCACGCTTTCCAATTCCTACGTTCAGATCCCGACTATCAAGGCAATGGTGGGGTTAAAGACCGGCAATCCCGCTTGGAAGCGCACACGCGCGCCGTTGATGCCGCTGAGCGAGGCGGATTATGCCGCGCTCGCCGAAAGCTACGCCAAGCTGCCTTGAGGAGATCCGCTATGAGTTTTACCGGCCTGCCTTCGGAAGCCGTGCCCGCCCTGATGACTGGGCTTATCACCCCGCACCCCTCCATTCAGGGCCGGGCTGATGCCTATCTGCCCTCCCCTTGCATCCAGAACCATGCGGCCAATCTCGCCTTTCTGCCGGACGGCACGCTGACCTGCGTCTGGTTCGGCGGCACGATGGAGGGCATGGGTGATATTTCGATTTACATGTCGCGGCTGGCACCGGGCTCCCAGCGCTGGTCCAAGCCGGAGAAGATGAGCGACGACCCAGAGAAATCCGAGCAAAATCCGTTGATTTTCAACGCTCCGGACGGGAAAACATGGCTGCTCTACACCTCACAGACCTCCGGCAATCAGGATGGCTCTGTTGTCAAATGCCGGATATCGGGGGATGGCGGTAAAAGCTTCGGCCCGGTTCGCATCCTCTGCGACAGTCCCGGCACCTTCGTTCGCCAGCAGATCGTCGTCAACGACCGGGGCGACTGGCTGCTTCCGGTTTTCCGCTGCGTCGGCCTCAACGGCCAGCGCTGGAGTGGCGACGCCGATACGGCGGCGGTGCTGATCTCACGAGACGGCGGCGCCAGCTGGCAGATGCGCGATATTCCAGACAGTATCGGCGCCGTGCACATGAACATCCTGCCGCTCGGCGGCGACGAGATGGTCGCCTTCTACCGCAACCGCTTCGCCGAGAGCGTTCTTTCCAGCAGATCGACCGACGGCGGCGAAACCTGGAGCGTGCCCGAGCCCACCGAACTGCCGAACAACAACTCCTCGATCCAGGCTACCATCCTGAATGATGGAGCGATCGCAATGGTTTACAACCATTCGAATGCCGGCATGTCGGACGCGCGGCGTCAGTCCCTCTATGACGAAATCGAAGGCGACGAGCCCAAAGAGGCCACTATGGTCGCCGCCGATATCGGCCGCAAGGCGGTCTGGGGTGTTCCGCGTGCGCCGCTCAGCTTCGCGATATCGAGGGATGGCGGCAGAAGTTTTCCGCATCGCATCGATCTCGATACCGGCGACGGCTTCTGCCTCAGCAACAATTCGAAGGACTCGCTGAACCGCGAATTCTCCTACCCCTCGATCATCCAGGGCAGCGACGGCACGCTCCATGTGGCCTACACCTACTACCGGCGCGCCATCAAATATGTGCGGCTTGCCCCGCAATCCCTGCCGTAAGCGAGCCGGCGGCCGAAAATTGTAAATCTGTGTCCGGTCGAGCGCGAAAGCATGCAGGCTGGAACTGGCGTTGATCGGCATCGCGAGAGAATGTGACAACATCTCCGCGCTGTTCGGCACCGACGCAAATGGCGGCCCATCCTTCATGTTCGAATGCCAGTTCATCGAACAATTTACCGTAACAATCTGATATTCAATAAGATATTGACGCGCCGACGTCAGTTTGAACCGCATTTGACGCCATGTTCGGCGATAAAAATTTACTCACCTGGGAATGCTGGCTTGACATTAATCTTACAACTTTACATTAAAGACAGACGACATCGCCGCAAGGTCTTTGCAGGGAGGACTGGTTCATGGCCAGCTTGGATTCGCCAATCACGATCGTTCGGCCGCACCTGATCGAATTCGGCATCGGCACGGCGGGAAAGCTCGGCAAATGGGCTGCCGAAAAGGGCTATCGGCGCATGCTTGTCATCTCCGATGCCTTCAATGCCTCGCGCATCGACGTGCTGGAGCTGAAGGGCGAAGTGACGGTCTTTGCTGAAGTGACGCCCGAGCCGGACACGGCCAATCTCGAAAAAGTCCTGGCCGCGGCCAACGGCGCCAACGCCGAACTGATCGTCGGCTTCGGTGGCGGCAGCGCCATGGACCTGGCAAAACTTGCCGCCGTTCTTGCCGGCTCCGCGCAGACGCTGCATGACGTCGTCGGCCCCAACAAGGTGCATGGGCCGCGTAAGGCAGCACTCGCCCAGGTACCGACCACCTCGGGCACCGGCAGCGAGGCCGGCATCCGCGCGCTGGTCACCGATCCGGCCACTATGGCGAAGCTTGCCGTCGAAAGCCTGCATATGCTGGCCGACATCGCCGTCATCGATCCGGCCCTGACCTTCAGCGTGCCGGCCCGCACGACAGCCGCTACCGGCATCGACGCGATGGCCCATTGCGTCGAGGCTTTCACCAATCGCAAGGCCCATCCGATGGTCGATATCTATGCGATCGAGGGAACGCGGCTGGTCGGCAAATATCTCGCCCGTGCCGTCAAGGATGGTAACGACGGCGAGGCGCGCGCCGGCCTGTCGCTCGCCTCGCTGTACGGCGGTTTCTGCCTTGGCCCGGTCAACACTGCCGGCGGCCATGCGCTTGCCTATCCCCTCGGCACGCGCTGGCATGTTGCCCATGGCGCGGCGAACGCGCTGATCTTTCCGCATGTGCTTGCCTTCAACACGCTGGCCGCCCCGGAAAAGACCAAGACGGTGATGGCGGCTCTCGGACGTCAAACCTCGGAAACCATCGCATCCGTCTTCGATGCGGCTTACGCTTTCTGCGCCGAACTCGGTATCGAGATGAAGCTCTCCGGCCTCGGCGTGCCGGAAAGCGATCTCGACGCCATGGCCGACGATGCCTTTGCCATTCGCCGTCTGCTCGACAATAATCCGCGCGATCTCACACGTGCCGACATCCGCTCGATTTACGCAGCCGCGTTGTAGAAGGGACTTTTATGATGGACAGGAATGCGAAAGTCGCCGTGACGCTCGGCGATCCGGCCGGTGTCGGCCCTGAGGTGATCGTCAAGGCCTTGGCGGCCCTTCCGAGCGAAGAGCGCCGCGATTTCGTCATCGTCGGCAATGTCGAAGCGCTGGAGCGCGCCGACCGCGTCACCGGCACCGGTCTGCGGTTCGGGCCCGCCGATCGCCCCGGTGACGACAGGATCGCCGTAGATGAGGTTGCGCTCGGCGCGGCCCTGCCCGAGATCGGCAAGGTCAGCCCGGTCGCCGGCGATGCCTCGGTGCGCTATATCACCCGCGCGGTCGATCTTGCGATGTCTGGTGAAGCCGATGTCATCGTCACCGCGCCGATCAACAAGGAAGCGATGAACCTTGCCGGCCATCACCATGACGGCCATACCGGGCTTCTCGCCCACCTCACGGGCTCGAAGAGTTCCTTCATGCTGCTTGCCTCCGAGCGGCTGAACACCATCCACGTCTCCACCCACATCTCGCTGAAAGGCGCGATCGAACGCGCCAAGACCGAGCGGGTGCTCGCCACTATCGAAGCAGGCCATAAGCATTTCCTGAGGCTTGGCAAGAAGGCGCGCATCGCCGTTGCCGGCCTCAATCCGCATTGCGGCGAAAATGGCCTGTTCGGCACTGAGGACACGGAATTCCTGGCGCCCGCCGTCGAGCAGGCGCAGGCGAAGGGCATCGACGTCGTCGGCCCGATCTCCGCCGACACGGTGTTCGCCCGCGCCTATAACGGCGCCTTCGATCTGGTCATCGCCCAATATCACGACCAGGGCCACATCCCGATCAAGCTCGTCGCCTTCGAGACGGCGGTCAACGTCTCGCTCGGCCTGCCGATCGACCGCGTCTCGGTCGACCACGGCACCGCCTTCGACATTGCCGGCACCGGCAAGGCCAACCACGTCAACATGCTCTCGGCCATCGCCTATGCCCGGCTGATGGCGCGCTCGCCGCGGCGGGATGTTATTGAGCTCGGCGGGTCCGTACAGCCATAGTTTTGTCTAGGAAACGAGCGGTTACATAAGCAAAACATACGACTGCGCTGAGAAGCACGAAGAAGGCGAGAGGGCCATTCACCCCGATCGACCCGGCAACTGGCTTGAAAACACCGATCACACCTCGGTGCAAGATGTAGACGGGGTAGGAGATATACCCGATCCACGTCGCCAACGCCTCTAATTTTGCAGGCATCTCCAAAAAGAGGCCAAGCATCACGATGAGCGGCGCCAAAGCCATCGCGAACATCAAATCGTAATAAGGCCGCAGCACGGACGGAACCGGCGCTGCGATGCAGATCATCAGAAGCAGGCATGGCACTAAGGCGGTCCAACCCTTCCTCCAGGCGGGCATACCACCGAATAGACGGCTGATCACGACCCCTGCAGTAAATGAAAACATTACTCGTGGGAGTCCACCTATCGCGGAAGGCCACTCCCAGCCGATATTCAACATACCGTACTTAAGACCGACACAAACCAATAATGCAGCCGAGACCAAGGCAACGAGACAAAGGGCGCGGATAGAGAGCCGAAAAAGCCAACATGCAAAGAGTATGTTCACCAACAGTTCCCAGAACATCGACCATGCCGGGCCATTGATTGGAAACATCCCCTGCATTGGGTTGGCTTGAAGGAAATACATCGGGCTGGGCAGAAAAGCCCCGTTAGCAACTGTCGACACCAGCAGGTCAACGACACTTTGGCCTCTCAGCCCCCAGCTTGTCAGCAGAATGATCTGTACGAGACCGACTAAAATTCCGATCAGATAGAGCGGATAAAGACGTTTGATTCGTGCCGTCATAAACGCCTGGAATGGCAGACCGCGCGAAAGCCTTTTTCCGTAAATGTCCGCGATAATAAATCCGCTGAGAACGAAGAAAAAGTCGACTGCCAGATAAGCGGAGGGGGCATATCTCTCTTGGAAATGTGTAGCCACAACGCAAATTGCGGCAAACCCGCGCATTGCATCGAGAGAATAGTAACGGCTGCGGTCGGTAATCGAGACTCCTCCGTTGTCAATCACCGGTGGCGCATAACCGCGGTCGAGACTGGTCATCTTATCGATATCCTATGACACTTTATCTGAGGGGCGTGCACAGCGGTCGGCTCCTCCGCAGTACGGTCGCTGCGGAGGAGCCGAGATATCACGATTGATGGGCGATAGGGTCGACAATTGCGTCCCTATTGGTCTTGCGCTGCCGTACCTGCTTTATACTGCCGATCAAGACATTCAAACGAGCCCTGCAAAGGGCAAATATCAGGCAGCAGTACGCAATCCCGCCTGCAACGATTTCCACGGCCAACCGTGGATAAGGCGACCAATGAATCAGCGATTCGTGCAGGAGCAAAACGACGGCAACCATTCCCGCACAAGCCAGGCTTGGCCGAAGGAATTGCATCAGATAGGCCCCGACGCTCAGCTCTATATGCCGCGAAACCTTCCAACTGGTGATCGGCCAAAACAACAGAACTTCGACCATAATGGCGAAAACAATTGTTGTGACGCCATAGGGATAAAGAATTGCGATGGTCAGGAGCGTGAGGAGATTTCGCGCCAGCTGGTAGTAAAACCACCAATCCATCTCCCCTTGGCTCTTTATCAAGGATGCCTGCACGTAGCCGATCCCAGCCATCAACCCGATGACGCAGTAGAACCGGACTGGCCAAACGGCCTCGATCCAATGTGCGCCGAAAATAGTGGTGATCGCATCACCGGCAACTGCGGCAAGGCCAATGAACACCGGGTACGACACCAGAGAGCAGCCGAAGGTTGCCATCAGGAATGCTTCTCGAACTTTCTTCGGATCGCTTCGCAATGAGGAAAGCAACACGTGCGTGACGGATGTTAAGCCCCCGGCGATAACGTTGTTGATCATATCAAACAAACGCTTCGAAAAGTTATAGATACCGAGTGCCGATGGGCTCAAGAGCACGCCGATGATCAAGTTGTCCAAGCTCATGGTCTGTAAGAACCGAGTGCCAGAAGCAAAAAAGCCATAGTGAAGAAGGTCGTTCAGGCTTGCTCTCTTCAAGTGCAGTCCAGGCGACCACCCCGCACCCCAGAAGGCAGCGCCGCATGATGCCGCCGTGGCCGCGATCTGTGCAATCGCCAGCGCCCACAAGCCGAAGCCCGCGAGAACCAATATAAGGCAAATGCAAGCAGACGTGATCGTGGCGATGACGGTACGGACGGCCACCAGATGGAATGACATCTTTCTATTGACAATCGCATTCGGAACGATGGCCGTGAAATCGAAGAAGACCTTCAGCCCTATGATGTAAATAAGGTACGTGACTTCCTTATGCCCCACGTATGCCGCGATTGGCGACGCGGCTAAACACAAAACTCCGTAGACCAAAAATGAAAAGACGAGGGAAAGTAGGAATATGGTATCGAGATGGCTACGCCTTATTTCGGCTCTCTGTATGATTGCTTCACCAAACGCAGTCGGTCCAAAACTGCCTGCAAACGACACGATACTGAATGCCAAGGCGACAAGACCGAAATCCTGCGGTTGGAGAACGCGAGACGTCACCACGAAAACCGCGAAGGTGAGGACTGTCGGAATAAGCGTACTCATCGCCGACCAGAAGGCACCCGTTACGGCTGCGGCGGATCGGTTCTTACTGACATGGCTGAATAGAATATCATCGTCTCGTGCAAGCGACAAAACTGAGCTCCTACGGGCAATCAAACTATAGAGGGTTGAGGGACGAGATCCGGGGCGGGAAGACCGGGACGCAGATCTATCGGTCGACTTGACTTGTACCAAGCACCGTTCATCTCATACGGAAGGCGGGACATTGCCGCCAAAAGCTCACTGGCATTTGCCGCCTTTTCCACCAGGAGAGTGTCGCCAGTCCAGCTACTGATGAAGTCGTGCAGTTTGCTTCCGTTTCTCGCAACCGCGACATGCGGCTTATTGATCAAAAGACAGAGAGCATGACCATGTAAACGGTTGGTGATTATCCGTTGCGCGCCGGACAGCATCTTCACGCCATAATCGACATACCGAGCAGCGACATCCTCATGATGTTGGGCCACCATCTCGGAACGGCTGAAGCCACGCCGCATTGCGGCCTTGACGACACTCGACTTGCGCAAGCGCGACAAACTATCCGGACCGCTGATCCAATTGGTAAGGGGTCCGTCAACGATCGCTCGGGCTTCAGCTAGATCAACGTCGTCCTCTCCAAAAGGCTGCATGACGTATAATACCCTGAGAGGATCAGCTTCGAATGGTTTAAGCAGCCCGATACCGAATGCCGTGTCCGGCCCAGCTTCGACATCGCAATCGAAGTTCGCCTTTGCCAGATCGAAACTTTGCTCATCGCGCGTCATAAAGAAAAAATTGCGATGCCTCCCAATCGTACGCTTCGCGTACTCCATCAGTGCCTCGTTAGCGAAATCGATTGTCTGAGGCATCTGAATGATGGTTCGATCCGGATATTTGCACGCCAGGCGATAGCGAATATCATCTCTGCCGGTCCGAGCATCTCCGAAGTCGGCCCACCCGCAAATGAATATTGGCGCGTCGCCGGGAGTGTCTTTTATTTCATTAATACTTTGAAGTGATCCGCCGGTAAGCACCGGCAGGCGCCCTGTCACATCCTGCAATACTTTTGCCAATCCCAACCAACTTGCGTGGTGGCCGGGATCTTTATTGGATGGAAAATCCATTATAATGTAAGGTTGTCCTCTACTAACAAATTTCCTTACCGATTTAATCAACTTTTCTTGCAGTCGCCGTATTGCAACTTCGCCGAGATGATACATATATTCTACTTGCATTTTCAAAATTCGACCAGCAATTACATGCCCAAGTTTAGAAGTCAATTGGACTATCGTGCGTCATAGCTACGCACCAAACTTGCCTTACTTTTAACGTAAATAATGATGACGAGGTTCGGACCTTGCGCGCTCCGGAAGCATGACAAGGTCGTTGTGCTTGGCAGCGAAGGCAGCAGGTCGCCGCTTTTGCTCACGCCTATAACGGCGCCTTCGATTGGCGCGTTCGACGGCGGCAGACGGCGTCACCCCGACATTGGAAAGGGTAACGGCGCGGAAGGACGCGATTGCGACCGACCGCCCCATCACATCCCGAACAGACGGTGATCCCAGAAGACGGGTTGGTGGAGGCTGACCGTGAGCGATGAGAATTCCGGGTGGGCCGGATTGATCAGCACGTTGCGGTCGACGCGGGCGACGACGCTCGGCACCAGCAGGATGGCGCTGCGCTTTTCCTGGCACCAGTTTTCGCCGAACGCCTTGCTGACAACAGCCGGCATGCTGTCCCAGCCCGGCAGCGCCGGTTCGGAGAAGACCTCGTAGCTGAGCCCGCGCGGCATGGTGATCGTGACATAGTGCTGGTTGGGCGGCAGCCTGCCGCTGCCATGGACGAGCTTTTCGAGCAGCGCGGTCGAATAGTGCTCGCTCGTATAGATGATCGGGCTGCCCGACGCGTTCCACCGCCCCGGCGCGATGGTCGAGCCTGTGGCATCGAAGATCGGGTAGGTTCCATTGGGATCGCCGATGCGGACGGATGTCAGCGTGCGGTCAAGAAGCTGTGCGCTCACGCAGCGCTGCCGTATTTCAGGCTTCCAAGGATATCGAGCACGAGTTCGCCGCCGATCTCGCTCTGGATGACGACGTCGATCGGCCGCCTGTCCTCCAACATCGCATGCGGGCGAAACAGGAAATCACGCGCCTCGGCCTCGGTCTGCCAGACATCGAGCGCCAGCCCCCAGACCCGCGCGAGGCGGGCGAGCCTTATGCCCTCGTCGGAGGAGAGCCGATGCTTGGACTTGCGCCGCTCATAGGTGGCTTTGGGAACGAGCCGGTATTTGAACTGGAGATCATCAGGCGCCAGAAGCAGCGCCATGCGGTCAAGCGCCTTGACCGGCAGTCCCGCCTCAATGCTGGAAAGCAAGCCGAAGGCCGAGCGCGACGCCGGCTCCCTGGAGGGTAGCCCGAGAACATCGGCAACGGCAGCAAATCCCATCATGATCGTGGATCCTTTTCACATGAGGTTATATTTAGTCTCATGTGAGACGATGTTCAATAGCGCCATTCCGCTTATCTTCGAGAACAGCGGATTGCCGCATTCCGTCGACGGACCGGTCGCGGGAAACCGCAGCCAGGGATGCGCTCTCGCTCCCTCCACTCTTTTCCCCGAAGATCGTTCTTTTGGAAATTCGTTCCTCCTCATTCGCATTAATCTAGTTAATCTATAGACATAATTAATTGGAGAGAGTGGTAATGAGCATCGAAAAGTCCGGAAGCCGCTTCGGAAGACGAGACCTGTTGAAACTGTCCGCAGCGGCCGGGGTCGCCGTCGCCGGCGCTTCGCTGGTCGGGCAGAAGACGGTTTTGGCAGCCGACGAAGAACCGTCGCTGAAAGGCAAGCGCATCGCCATCAGCGCGACCGGCACCGATCATTTCTTCGACCTGCAGGCCTATAATGCCCAGATCGAAGAGGTAAAACGCCTCGGCGGCGAGCCGATCGCCGTCGATGCCGGGCGCAACGACGGCAAACTGGTGTCGCAATTGCAGACGCTGATTGCCCAGAAGCCGGATGCGATCGTTCAAATCCTCGGCACGCTCAGCGTCATCGACCCGTGGCTGAAGAAGGCGCGCGACGCCGGGATTCCTGTTCTGACCGTCGACGTCGGCTCGACCAATTCGATCAACAACACTACCTCCGACAACTGGGGCATCGGCAAGGACCTGGCGCTGCAGCTCGTCTCCGATATCGGCGGCGAAGGCAATATCGTCGTTTTCAACGGCTTCTACGGCGTAACCCCCTGCGCGATCCGCTACGACCAGCTGGTCAATGTCGTCAAATATTTCCCGAAGGTCAAAATCCTCCAGCCGGAACTGCGCGACGTCATCCCGAATACCGTGCAGGACGCCTTCACGCAGATCACGGCGATCCTCAACAAATATCCGGAAAAGGGTTCGATCAAGGCGATCTGGTCGGCCTGGGACATTCCGCAGCTTGGCGCGACCCAGGCCCTAGCGGCCGCCGGGCGGACCGAGATCCGCACCTACGGCGTCGATGGCAGCCCGGAAGTGCTCCAGCTCATCGCCGATCCGAATTCGCCGGCCGGCGCCGATGTCGCCCAGCAGCCGGCGGAAATTGGCCGCACCGCCATCCACAACGTCGCCAAGCTGCTCGCCGGCCAGACCCTGCCGCGCGAGACCTATGTTCCGGCACTACTCGCCAACAAGACCAATGTCGGCGAAATCACCAAGAAGCTCGGCATCGGCTGACACTGAACACGAGCGGTCCGGTCATCGCCGGATCGCTCGCAATCTTCCCGCCCGGAGAGATCGACATGACGGCCATTTCGTTGAAACAGCCGGTGACGGCACGCGACGACATCATCCGCTTTGAAGGCATCGTCAAGCATTTCGGCGGTGCGCAGGCGCTTGCCGGTGCGTCGCTGATCGTCAGGCGCGGCACCATCCACGGTCTCGTCGGCCAGAACGGCGCCGGCAAGTCGACGCTGATTAAGCTGCTGGCCGGTCTTCACCAGCCCGATGGCGGCCGGATCGAGATCGAAGGGCAAACATTCGACAGGCTGACACCGCATCTTGCCGAAGAGCTCGGCATCCACTTCATTCACCAGGATCGACTGCTGGTGCCGACCTTCACCGTCGGCGAAGCACTGTTCCTCGGCCGGGAACCACGCATCGCGGGCACACCGTTCCTCGACCGGCGACTGATGCAGCGCCGTGCGTCTGACATTCTCAATGACTATTTCGGTATCCGGTTGCCGAACGCAGCCTTGATCGGCGAATTGTCGACGGCCGAAAAGCAGATCGTGCAAATCACCCGCGCGCTCCTCAATCAGCCGAAGGTGCTCGTCTTCGACGAGCCGACGGCAGCCTTGGTGCGCCGGGAGGCCGATATCCTCTTCCGGTTGATCCGCCGTCTGCGCGACGAAGGCGTCACCATCATCTATATCTCGCACTATCTGAACGAAATCGAAGAGCTCTGTGACCACGTTACCGTGCTGCGCAACGGGCTCGATGTCGCCTCCTCGCCGATCGGGGACACGTCGGCCGCAGCGATCGCCCGGCTGATGGTCGAGCGCGACATCAAGGAGATGTTTCCGAAGCCGCAGGTGACGCCTGGCGCGGAAATCCTCAAGGTCGAGCAGCTGTCGGCGCCAGGGAAATATACCGATGTCAGCTTCACCCTTCGCCGCGGCGAGGTGCTCGGCCTCACCGGCCTGCTCGGTTCCGGCGCCAAGGAGCTGGTCCGTACTCTCTTCGGCCTGGAGACAGCGGGTCCCGGCCGTATCGAGGTCGGCGGCAGGGTTGCCCGTTTCACCAATCCAACACAGGCAGCCGGCCGCCAGATCGCACTGGTGCCGGAAGACCGGCGTCGCCACGGCGTCGCGCTCGACCTCAGCGTCGCGGAAAACATCAGCCTTTCGAGCCTTGGCCGTTTCACGCGTTTCGGTTTTCTCGATCGCAGGCACGAACAGAGCGAGATCGATGCGCTGATCACACGACTGCAGGTGAAAACCAATGGGCGAAATGCCCTGCTGCGCACGCTTTCGGGCGGCAACCAGCAGAAGGTCGCCATCGCCAAATGGCTGAGCCGTCGCTCCGAGGTCTATCTCCTCGACGAACCGACGGTCGGGGTCGATATCGGCTCCAAGGTCGAGATCTACACGCTGATTGGCGAACTCGCGGCGCGCGGCGCCGGCGTCATCGTGCTGTCTTCGGATCTGCCCGAACTCGTCGGCATTACCGATCGCATCCTTGTGCTCTTCCGCGGGCGCGTAGTGCGGGAATTCATCTCATCGGAGACCAGCGCGGATGCCGTGCTGGCGCAATCGACCGGATCATCCAAGGAACAGCGCCATGTCGGCTGAAGCGGAATTTGCGCCTTCCGGCTTCTCCGCTGCGGAACTGCCTCCGCGGCCGGCCGGCAATATTGCGGCTGCGGCCTTGCGCTTCGGATCGTTGATCGTTTTTGCCGCTATCCTGCTCATCTTCTCGCTGAGCGCTCCGTATTTTCTCAGCATCGGCAATATCGGCAACGTGCTTGGCCAATCGGCCATCTCGGGCGTGCTTGCCATCGGACTGACGGTCGTGCTGATTGCCGGCGGCTCCAATGTCGTCACCGGCGGCATCGACCTGTCGCTGGCTGCCAATATGGGCCTTAGCGCCGCCGTCTATGCGAGCCTGACGCAACTTGGCTACGGCGACACGACAGCGATTGCAGCGGCGATCTTGACCGGCGCGCTGATCGGCACGGTCAATGCCATTGCCGTCGTCTATGCCGGCATCGTGCCGCTGCTCGCGACGCTTGCCGTCATGAATGTCGTTGCCGGCCTGGAACTGGTGCTGACCGGGAATACCGTCCTCCCAGCCTCGAGCCCCTTCTTATCGGCGCTTTCGGCTTCGGATCCCTTCGGCATACCGGTCCTTGCCGATGTGCTCCTCGGTTTCACGGTGATCGCCGCAGCGATCGTGCAATATACCCCGCTCGGCCTGCGCCTTTATGCCGTCGGCGAGTTTCCGGACGCAGCGCGTGCGGCCGGCCTGCCGCTTCGCCGCCTGCTCGCCGGCGCCTTCGCCGCCAGCGGCCTTTCCGGCGGCATCGCCGGCATCCTCTCGGTTTCCTATCTCAGCGGCAGCACGACGGGTTCCGGGGAGATGCTGTTGCCCGTCGTCGTGACAGCCCTGCTGGGCGCGGTCTTCTCGCGCCGGCTGGTTCCGACAATCACCGGGACGCTGCTTTCAGCACTGCTGGTCGGCTTCCTCATCAACGGTTTCCAGCTGCTGAACATTTCGAGCACATTGGTCAGCGGCGTCCAAGGCGTGCTCATTCTCATCGTCGTTTCCGCGACCACGCTGCTGCGCCGGCAGGAGGCCTGACCATGTCGCTCCAGACCCCTACCCCCGCCACGACAGGCTTGCCGCGTCTTATCGCCGGCGGCCTAGTGCGCTATGCACTGCTCCTCGCCCTGATCGCGGTCTTTGCCGCCTTTTCCGCGGCAACGCCGACATTCTTGACGGTTGCAAACCTGCAGAGCATCCTGGTCAATAATTTCACGCTGCTCGCCATCGTCTCGATTGCCATGACCTTCGCCGTCGCGTCGGGCGGCATCGATCTTTCTGTGGGAACGGCGATGGATTTTGCCAGCTTCGCCTTCGTTTCGCTCGTTCTCGCCGGGCAGCCGGTGGCACTCGCCGCGCTCGCGGGACTGGCGGCCGGGGCGTTCGTCGGCGCCTTCAACGCGCTCTTGATTTCCGGGATCGGCGTGTCGCCGTTCCTCGCCACGCTCGGCACACTGTTCATCGGCCGTAGCGTCCAGCAGTTGCTGACCAATGGCGGCAATCCGGTCTATCTGCCGCCGAACGGCGTGCCGGAAGCCTTCCGTTTCCTCGGCCATGGCGCGATCGCCGGCTTTCCGGTGCCGCTGGCAATTGCCATTGTCGTCATCGCGGCCGCTGCGGTCGTTTTTGCCCGCACGCGTTTTGGCCGCGTCATTCTGTCGATCGGCATTCAGCCGGGCGTCGTGCGCTATTCCGGCATTGCAGCGCCGGCCCATGTCGCGGTGACTTTCATCCTGGTCGGGTTGATCGCGGCAATCGCCGGCCTGATCCTGACCGCAACGGTCACCACCTACATCCCCTCCTCGGGCAACGCCTTCCTGCTGAATGCCATCGGCGCGACCTTCATCGGCACGACGCTCAGCCCGCTTGGCCGGCCGAATGTCGGCGGCACCGTTCTCGGCGCGCTGCTGCTCAGCATCGTCGCCAACGGCCTGCTGCTGACCGATCTGAACTTCTATTGGCAGCAGGTCGGCACGGGAACGCTGATCTTCGCCGTACTCGCCCTGAGCTTTGTCAGCAGAAAGGCCGCAAGCGGCACGTGAGAAAAGCAGCCAGTGCCGTCAAGTTCGGGGAAGCTGTTACCCCGCCGAGGCGTCCGAAATCATCCTAGATACGGCATTCTTCCAGCCGATGATCTTGGTCTGCCGCTCGCTTTCCTCCATCGAGGGGTTGAAGCGGCGGTCGCAGGCCCACGCCTGCGCAAAATCCCGCTTGCCGGGCCAGATGCCGGCTTTCGAGCCGGCAAGCCAGGCAGCGCCGAGCGCCGTCGTCTCGCGGATCGCCGACCGGTCGACCGGGTTACCTGTCATGTCAGCCAGACACTGCATCGTCCAATCCGAAGCCGCCATGCCGCCATCGACGCGCAGCACGGTTTCCAGCTGGTTGACGCCCCAATCCTTCTTCATCGCCACCAGCAGGTCGAGCGTCTGATAGGCGACGGATTCGAGCACGGCGCGGGCAAATTCCGCCGGCCCGCTGTTTCGCGTCAGGCCGAAGATCGCGCCGCGCGCGGCCGGATCCCAATAGGGTGCGCCGAGACCGGTGAAGGCCGGAACGATATAGACCTGCTGCCCGGGATCGGCCTTGGCCGCCAGCACCCCCGCCTCCGACGCCTGGTCGATGATGCCGAGGCCGTCGCGCAGCCATTGAACGGCGGCGCCGGCGATGAAGATCGACCCCTCGAGCGCATAGGTCGTCTCGCCGTCGAGGCGGCAGGCGATGGTCGTCAACATCCGGTTGGACGAGGAAACACGATCCCTGCCGGTGTTCAGCAAAGCAAAGCAGCCGGTTCCGTAAGTGGATTTCATCATGCCGGGCTCGAAGCAGGCATTGCCCACGGCCGCCGCCTGCTGGTCGCCGGCGACGCCGAGGATCGGAAGCTGCGCCCCGAACAGCGCCTCGTCGACACGGCCGAAATCATCGGCGCATTCCCTGACCTCGGGAAGCATGGCGACCGGAATGCCGAGAATACCGAGAAGCTCCTCGTCCCAAACGCCGTCATCGATGTTGTAGAGCAGCGTACGGGACGCATTGGTCGCATCGGTAGCATGAACACGGCCACCCGTCAGATTGTAGATCAGCCAGCTGTCGATCGTGCCGAAGCAGACGTCGCCCGCCTCGGCCTTCTCACGCAGGCCGTCGGCATTGTCGAGCAACCAGCGAAGCTTGGTTCCGGAGAAATAGGGGTCGAGCAGCAGGCCGGTCTTGGCGCTGAAGAGTTTCTCATATCCATCCGCCTTCAGGCTCTCGCACATTTCGGCCGTGCGCCTGTCTTGCCAGACGATCGCCCGGTGAAGCGGCTTGCCGGACTTGCGGTCCCAGACGACCACCGTCTCGCGCTGGTTGGTAATGCCGATCGCGGCAATGTCGGCGGCATCAAGACCGGCATCGGCGATCGCCTTGCGTACTGTGTCGACGACGGACTGCCAGATTTCGGCGGCATCGTGCTCCACCCATCCGGGCTGCGGATAATATTGGGTGATTTCCGCCTGCGCCGAGCCGGCCATTTTCATGTCGCCATCAAAGATAATCGCGCGCGAAGATGTCGTGCCCTGGTCGATTGAAAGAATATAGCCGCTCATCTCGTCTCCGGCTCGCACGAGATCGCTCCGCCTGCCAGAGATGGCAGGGCGCGGGCGGACGTCATGAGAGAAAGATTGTGGGTGCCACCGGCCGTAGCCGATGGCAGGAAGTGATGGCCGGAAGCCTCGTCGCCTCCGGCCGAGGTCTGCCTTACTTCGACTGCCAGCTCTTGACGAGTTCGTCGTAGTTGACGGTGACCGGCTTTTCCTTCTCGTTCTCGATCTTCAGCTGCGGCGCAAGGTTGCCCTTCTTCACCGCATCCGCGTTCCAATAAGCGAGATCATGCTCTTTGGCGAGCTTCGGGCCGATATCACCCTGGACGCCCGATTTCTCGATACGGCCCATGACCTTCTCCTGCTCGCCGCAAAGAGAATCCATGGCTTCCTGCGGCGTCTTGGCGCCGGCGGCGGCGTCACCGATAGCCTGCCACCAAAGCTGAGCCAGCTTCGGATAGTCGGGAACGTTGGTGCCGGTTGGCGACCACTGAACACGCGCAGGCGAACGATAGAACTCGATCAGACCGCCGAGCTTCGGAGCACGCTCCGTAAAGCTCTTGTCGCGAATGGTGGATTCGCGGATGAAGGTGAGACCGAGCTGGCTCTTCTTCACGTCAACCGTCTTCGAGGTCACGAACTGTGCATAGAGCCAGGCGGCTTTCGCACGGTCCGTAGGCGTCGATTTCATCAGCGTCCAAGAACCGACGTCCTGATAACCAAGCTTCATGCCGTCTTTCCAGTAAACGCCATGCGGGCTCGGTGCCATGCGCCATTTCGGCGTACCGTCCTCGTTCATAACAGGCAGGCCAGGCTTGACCATGTCTGCTGTAAAGGCCGTGTACCAGAAGATCTGCTGCGCGACGTTACCCTGTGCCGGAACCGGACCGGATTCCGAGAAGGTCATGCCCTGAGCTTCCGGCGGTGCGTAGGCCTTCAACCAATCGAGATACTTCTGGATCGAGTAGACGGAAGCCGGGCCATTGGTGTCACCGCCGCGCGCGACGCACGAGCCGACAGGACGCGACTTCTCGTCGACCTTGATACCCCATTCGTCGACCGGAAGACCGTTCGGCAGACCCTTGTCACCATTGCCGGCCATCGAAAGCCAGGCGTCGGTGAAGCGCCAGCCGAGCGACGGGTCCTTCTTGCCGTAGTCCATGTGGCCGAAGACCTTCTTGCCGTTCACGTCACGGCCGGTAAAGAATTCGGCAATGTCCTCATAGGCCGACCAGTTGACCGGAACGCCGAGATCGTAGCCATATTTCGCCTTGAAATCGGCCTTGTTCTTCTCGTCGTTGAACCAGTCGTAGCGGAACCAATAGAGGTTGGCGAATTGCTGGTCGGGAAGCTGGTAGAGCTTCTTGTCCGGTGCCGTCGTGAACTTGGTACCGATGAAGTCGTTGATATCGAGGCCGGGGTTTGTAACGTCCTTGCCTTCGCCGGCCATCCAGTCGGTCAGGTTGCGCACCTGCTGATAGCGCCAATGCGTACCGATCAAGTCGGAGTCGTTGACCCAGCCGTCATAAAGGTTCTGTCCGGTCTGCATCTGTGTCTGGATCTTCTCGACAACGTCACCCTCTTGAATGACGTCGTGGGTGACCTTGATCCCGGTGATCGCAGTAAAGGCCGGAGCCAGAACCTGGGACTCATACTGGTGGGTGGTCAAAGTTTCCGAGACAACCTTGATGTCCATACCCTGCAAAGGCTTCGCAGCATCGATGAACCACTGCATTTCCTTTTCCTGGTCGGCGCGAGAGAGCGTCGACACGTCGCCGATCTCTTTGTCCAGAAAAGTCTTAGCCTCGTCCATGCCGGCATAGGCCGACGCGGTCATCGCCAGCAGCAAGCCTGCTGTCGTCGTCAATAAGTGCCGTCGCATAATATCCTCCCAGGGTTTGCGATTGCAGTCACGTCTCAGGCGGCCAAGGACCCCCGGCCATCTGTCTTCACTTTGCCGTCACACGTAGCGGAACACGCCGATGGCGTAGACCACGGAGATGGCAAGAGCCCACCACAGGTTGGGCCCACCGAGCCCAAGCCATGCAAGATGAATGAACGCTGCGCCGAGCAGCGAAAGGAAAAGCCGGTCACCGCGCGTCGTCTCGAAGCGCAGGATTCCGATCCGCGGATTGCCGCCCGGCACCGCATATTCCCATATCCCCATGCCGATCAGCAGCAATGCGATGACGATGAAGAAAGCGGCCGTCGGCCATGTCCACGCCATCCATGAAAAATCGGGAAGCGAAAAGCTCATCAAACTCTCCCCAGGGCGAAGCCCTTTGCGATGTAATTGCGCACAAACCAGATCACCAGCGCCCCCGGGATAAGGGTCAGAACGCCCGCGGCGGCCAGCAGGCCCCAATCCATGCCGGATGCAGAGACGGTGCGGGTCATGGTGGCGGCGATCGGCTTCGCGTCGGTTGTCGTCAGCGTTCGTGCGATCAGCAACTCGACCCAAGAGAACATGAAGCAGAAGAAGCAGGCGACACCTATGCCGCTCGCAATCAGCGGCGTGAAGATCTTCAGGAAGAACCGCGGGAACGAGTAGCCATCGATATAGGCCGTCTCGTCGATTTCCTTCGGCACGCCGGACATGAAGCCTTCAAGGATCCAGACCGCCAGCGGTACGTTGAAGAGGCAATGCGCCAAGGCCACGGCGATGTGCGTATCGATGAGTCCAAAGGCCGAGTAGAGCTGGAAGAACGGCAGGGCAAAGACTGCCGGCGGCGCCATCCGGTTGGTCAGCAACCAGAAGAACAGATGCTTGTCGCCGAGGAACCGATATCGGGAGAAGGCATAGGCCGCCGGCAGCGCAGCTGCCACCGAGATCACCATGTTCATGACGACATAGCTGATTGAATTGATATAGCCGGAATACCACGCCTTCTCCGTGAAGATCGTCACGTAATTCGCGATCGTCGGGTTATGAGGATAAAGCGTCAGAGAATTGACGATTTCCGCATTGGTCTTGAAGCTCATGTTGACGAGCCAATAGATCGGCAGCAGGAGCACGATGATATAGATCGTCGGAACCAGCCACCACCAGCGCGATTCCTCGCCGCGCCGGCGCATCAGACGGCCGACTTCATCGGCGGAGAGCCCGCTTGCGACACTGGTAACGCCTGGGATGTTTCGGCTCGATGTCGTTTCGTTGGAGACGCTCATTTCAATTCTCCGCGTCGTGGCTGGTCATGACGGTGTAGAACACCCACGAAAGCAGCAGGATGATCAGGAAATAAACCAGCGACATGGCAGCTGCCGGACCGAGATCAAACTGTCCGAGGGCGGTCTTGACCAGATCGATCGACAGGAAAGTGGTCGAGTTGCCCGGACCGCCACCCGTGACGACAAAAGGCTCGGTGTAGATCATGAAACTATCCATGAAACGCAGCAGCACGGCGATCAGAAGAACGCGCTTCATCTTGGGCAGCTGGATATAGCGGAACACTGCCCAACGGGACGCACCGTCGATCTTGGCTGCCTGATAGAAAGCATCTGGAATGGAAACGAGGCCGGCATAGCAGAGCAAGACGACCAGGCTCGTCCAGTGCCAGACATCCATGATGATGATCGTCACCCAGGCGTCGAGCGGATCCTGCACATAGTTGTAATCGATGCCGATGGCGTTGACGTAATAACCGAACAAACCAATGTCGTTGCGGCCGAACACCTGCCAGATCGTGCCGACCACGTTCCATGGGATCAACAGCGGCAGTGCCATCAGAACCAGGCATACCGGCACGCCGATGCCTGATTTCGGCATGTTGAGCGCAATGAAGATACCGAGCGGAATCTCCAGCGCGAGAATGATCAACGAAAAAATCAGGTTTCGCTGCAGGGCGGCCCAGAATCGGTCGGAATGCAGGATTTCGGTAAACCAGTCCGTTCCGTTCCAGAAGAACTGGTTGTTTCCGAAAGTGTCCTGAACGGAATAGTTCACAACCGTCATCAAGGGAATGACAGCCGAGAAAGCCACCAGCACGAGGACCGGCAGAACCAGAAACCAGGCTTTGTTGTTCCAGGTTTTTTCCATGATCAAGCCTCCGGTCCGGCGCGCCAAGAGTCGGCATAGATACTGATAGCTGATGGCTCGAAGGTCACCCGGGGATCGGCCGGAATTTCCTCGTCCTCGGGAATGACGATCGCGATCGGCTGGCCGGCGAACTGCGCGCGGACGATCTTCTGCCGGCCGATATCTTCCACCTTGCTGACCGTCACAGGCATACCCTCACGGCCGACCCGGATAAACTCGGGCCGGATTCCAAGCTCTACCTTGGCCGCTGCCGAAGTCTTTGGCGCATAGCCGAGCGTTAGCGCGTGCTCGCCGACCCGAACCGTACTGCCCTCTACCTTGGCCGGCATGAAGTTCATGCCCGGCGAACCGATGAAGTAGCCGACGAAGGTATGGCTCGGACGCTCGAAGAGTTCGGCCGGCGTGCCGATCTGCACGATCTCGCCATCATACATCACCACGACTTTGTCGGCGAAGGTCAGCGCCTCCGTCTGGTCATGCGTGACATAGACCATGGTAAAACCGAACTGCTTGTGCAGCCGCTTCAGCTGCGATCGCAGCACCCATTTCATATGCGGATCGATAACAGTGAGCGGCTCGTCAAAGAGAATCGCGTTCACATCCGAGCGCACGAGGCCGCGGCCGAGCGAAATCTTCTGCTTTTGGTCCGCCGTCAAGCCGCGCGCGCGCCGCTTGGCCCAGCCGGCAAGATCGATCATCTCGAGGATTTCGCGGACGCGCCGGTCGACATCCGCCTCGGCCACGCCGCGGTTGCGCAGAGGAAAGGCGAGGTTGTCGTAGACCGTCATCGTGTCGTAGATGACCGGGAACTGGAATACTTGCGCGATATTTCGCTGCTGTGTCGGCAGGTTCGTAACATCCTGCCCGTCGAAGAGAATCCGCCCTTCGGACGGCTGAATGAGGCCCGAAATGATATTGAGCAGCGAGGTCTTTCCGCAGCCCGAAGGCCCGAGCAGTGCATAAGCGCCGCCATCGTTCCACTCATGGTGCACTTCCTTGAGAGCGTAGTCCTTCTCGCTCTTCGGGTTCGGCCCATAGGCATGGCGAATATGATCGAGGGTGATACGTGCCATGATCTTCTCCTAGCCCCCTTGCCTGGCGGTGGTGATCGCCCGGCCGTCCGCGCCGAACGCCATCAGGTGGCGCGTATCGATGAAAACGGAGATGTCCGTGTCCGGGTCGATATTGTGGATGCCGTGCGCAAGCATCACCCAGCGGGTGCCGGCAAATTGCAGATGAACAAAACTTTCCGAGCCGGTGATCTCCGAAACCTGTGTTCGCGCCGTCATCCGCGCCGAACCAGCCGTCTGGGCGGTTGGTGCAAGATGATGCGGGTGAAACGCTATGGTTGCCGGCCCGTCCGGCACGTTCTGAAGATGCGGCGGCACGGCAAAAATCACCGCGCCATCGCGCAGGAAATTGCCTTCCGATTTGACCAGATCAATAAAATTCAGCGGCGGATCGGCAAAGGTTTTCGCCGTCGTCAGATCGAGCGGATTGCGATAGACCTCGATCGTCGGGCCGAACTGCGTGATCCGGCCCTCGCTGAGCGCTGCCGTATTGCCGCCCAGCAACAAGGCTTCGGACGGTTCCGTCGTGGCATAGACGAAGATCGCGCCGGACTGCGCGAAGATGCGCGGCAATTCCTGCCGCAGCTCCTCACGCAGCTTGTAGTCGAGGTTGGCAAGCGGCTCGTCCATCAAAACAAGGCTCGCATTCTTCACGAGTGCCCGGGCAAGTGCGGTGCGCTGCTGCTGGCCGCCGGAGAGGTTGAGCGGCGTGCGATCGAGATAAGGCCCGAGTTTCAGAAGTTCGGCAGCCTTGCGCACCTCCAGATCGATGATCTTGGCATCCTTGCCGGCAATCCGCAGCGGCGAGGCAATATTCTCGTAGACCGTCAATGCCGGATAATTGATGAACTGCTGATAGACCATGGCGATGTTGCGCTTCTGGACAGGCATAGCTGTCACGTCAGCACCATCAAAATGGATCGTGCCGGTTGTCGGCCGATCAAGGCCGGCCATCAGACGCATCAACGAGGTCTTGCCCGACAATGTCGGCCCAAGCAGAACGTTTAGCGTTCCTCTTTCAAAAACAAGATCGGTCGGGTGGATATGATAGTCCCCTCCCACCATCTTTGCGGCCTTCCGCAGTTCCAGCATTCCGATTCCCGTGCCTCCACGCATCGGGGACCACATGTTGCCCTTATCCGGCCATCGCCGGCATGGCAGCCATGTACTCCTCCAGTGACTGAGCCTGCTCCCTCGAAAGGCGCAGACCATCCTTTGTTCTCCTCCACAGCACGTCTTCGGCGTGCCGGGCCCATTCCTGTTTGACGAGATAGGTGACCTCGGCCTCGTAGAGGTCGCCGCCGAACAGCCGTCCCAAATCGTCGACGCCGCGGGCTTCGCCGAGCAGCGCCTTGACCCTCGTCCCGTAACGGCGAACCAGCCGGCGGGCATGTTGATCGGCGAGGAACGGATAAAGCCGCTTCAGATCGGCGACCTGCCCCTCGTAACCCCGGACCGGGAAGTCGCCGCCTGGCAGATGGCTCTTGGCCGTCCACGGGGCACCCTTGACGCCGATCGCAGCGCCGATCTTCTCCAGCGCGTGTTCGGAAAGCCGGCGATAGGTGGTGAGCTTGCCGCCGAAGACGTTGAGTAGCGGTGCGCTACTCCCCTCGCCGTCCAACTTCAACACATAGTCACGCGTCGCCTCCTGCGCCTTCGAGGCACCGTCGTCATAAAGCGGCCTGACTGCGGAATAGGCCCAGACGATATCCTCCGGCCTGACCGGCTCCTTGAAATATTCCGACGCCGCATTGCACAGATAGATGGTCTCTTCCTCGGAGATCCGAACATCCTTGGGATCGGCGGTGTAATCGCGGTCGGTGGTGCCGATCAGCGTAAAGTCGCCCTCGTAAGGAATGGCAAAGATGATGCGGTTGTCGGGATTCTGAAAGAAATAGGCGCGTGGACCGTCAAACTTTTTCTTCACCACGATATGGCTGCCCTGGACAAGGCGGACATGGTGAGCCTCGTTCTGGCCGAAGGCGGAACGGATGACATGGTCGACCCACGGACCGGCAGCATTGACCAGCATGCGGGCCTGATGGTTGTCATTGCGGCCGGTGACCGTATCGGTGGTCTCGATGTGCCAGAGGTCGTTCTCGCGCCTTGCCGACACCACTTTGGTGCGCGGCATGATGGTCGCCCCCTTGTCGGCGGCGTCGCGGGCGTTCAGCACCACCATGCGGGCATCATCGACCCAGCCGTCGGAATATTCGAAGGCCTTGGCAAATAGCGCCTTCAGCGGCTTGCCGGCCGGATCGCGGCGCATGTCGAGCACCGATGTCGCCGGCAACAGCTTACGGCCGCCGAGATGGTCGTAAAGGAAGAGGCCGAGCCGGATCAGCCAGGCCGGCCGGATGCCGCCCTTATGGTAGGGCAGCACGAAACGCAGCGGCCAGATGATGTGCGGCGCCATCGCCCAGAGGATCTCGCGCTCCATCAGCGATTCCCGCACTAGGCGGAACTCGTAATGCTCGAGATAACGCAGGCCGCCATGAATGAGCTTGGTGGCGCCAGACGAGGTGCCCGAGGCGAAGTCGTTCATCTCCGCCAGCGCCACGGAATAACCGCGCCCAACAGCATCGCGCGCAATGCCGCAGCCGTTGATGCCGCCCCGATGACGAATATGTCGTGTATCTCCCGGCCCAATATCCCCTCCGAGCCTGCTGCGGATTTCGCATCGCACAAAACTCACGCAATTGCGAAAGTGAAGTCAGTTAAAACGAAAGAGATACGAATGTCAAACGAATGTTTCGCGGCGGAAATTCAGAACAGTGCCGGCATCATGCTTTAGCGAAACCTGCCGTTCGTTTCGATCAGCTTTACATTGTTTTCGAGACAGAGATTGCGGATCGACGGCACCGGACAATGGTCGGTGATGAAGGTATGAACTTGGGAAAGTTGGCCGATCCTGACTGGAGCGGTGCGTTCGAACTTCGTCGAATCCGCAACCAGAATGACATGCCGGGCGTTGGCGATGATCGCCTGTGCGACCTTGACTTCGCGAAAATCATAGTCGAGAAGCGCGCCATCCACGTCGATCGCCGAAGCCCCGATCACGGCATAGTCGACCTTGAACTGGCGGATGAAATCGACTGCCGCCTCGCCGACGATCCCGCCATCCGAACCGCGCACCACACCGCCGGCGATCACCACCTCGATTGCGGGCAGCAGACGTAACCTATTGGCAACATTGATATTATTTGTAATCACCATCAGCTCGTGATGCTCGGCGAGCGCCTCGCCCACCGCCTCGGTCGTCGTTCCGATATTGATGAAGAGCGAGGCCCCGCTCGGGATCAGCTCGACCGCGGCCATGCCGATCGCCTGTTTCTCGGACGCGGCGATCTGCCGCCGCGCCTCGTATTTGACGTTCTCGGTCCCGCTCGGGAATGTCGCGCCGCCGTGGATACGCGTCAGCACCTGCGCATCGCAGAGATCGTTCAGGTCCTTGCGGATCGTCTGCGGTGTCACTGAAAAGCGGGAAGCGAGCTCCTCGACCAGGACCCTGCCGCTGGATTTCGCTATCGCCACGATTTCAGTTTGCCGGTCGGTCAAGAACATGAGCACGCACCTTTCGATCTACTTTCGTTTTAAAGAAAGCGAACGCCTGCGCAATGCCTATCTGTCACCTGATCACCTTCCGGGGCGAATTTGCTGCTATCGTTTCCGCATCACATTGACGACGAGCACACCGAGGATCGCCATGACGCCACCGACCGCGCCAAGCGCCGTCGGCGTCTCACCCAGCCAGAGGAAACCGATCAGCGTGGCGACGGGCGGAACGCCATAGAGAAAGTTCGAAGCGCGGGCGGCCGTCAGCCGCTTCAGCGCGATCGCCCAGGTGAGGTAGCCGATCGCAGTCGGGAAGATGACGAGATAGGCAACGCCCCAGTTCACCTCCGCCGGGGCGGCGGCCAGCGCCTGAATCGTCGCCGGTGCGGCCGGAAACAGCGGCACGGAACCGATCAGCAGGATCCAGGCGGTGACGGCAAGCGCCGGCATCCGGCCGAGCAGCGGCTTCTGCAGCACGCTGGCGATCGCCGAGCAAAGTGCTGCGCCGAGGATGAGGACGGCATTCGGATCAAGCTTGAAGCCGCCGTCGGAGGCAACCGCAATCAGCGCCACACCGCCGAAGGATATGGCAGTGCCGGCCCAGCCCCAGCGGCCGAAGCGATCGCCGAGCGCGAACGTGGCGATGAGGGCGGTGAAGACGGGCATGGTGTTGATGATGAAGCTCGCCGGCCCTGCCGCAACCGTCTGCTCACCGGTGTTCAACAGAACCGCATAAGCGGCGATGAAGAGCACCGCAGCGATGGAAAGGCGGACGAAATCGCGTTTTTCCGGCAACGGCCGGTAGATCACGAGGTAGACCAGAGCGATGGCGCCGGCTGCCACATACCGCGCGGTCGCCAGTTCGATCGGCGTCAGTGGTCCGAGACAGATGCGGATCACCACGAAAGAGGACGCCCAGAAGAGGATTGTGACGAGGATCGCGCCGAAGGCGACCAGATCGAACCCGCCCTGCTGTTTCGTCGAAATCGGTGTGCTTGCCGCCATGCTCATTTTCGCCTCCATTTGTTCTTCGACAATGGATTAGGCCTTCGATGCGTGCTTGAAAAGCATCGCAATCGATGATCAAATGTGTCTATGGTTCACAGCTCGCCCGTGCTTCCGCCGCTCGATACGCTCGAGACCTTTGCCCGCGCCGCCCGGCTTGGATCGTTTTCGGCCGCGGCCGAGGAAAGCGGCATCACGCATGGCGCGGTGTCGCGGCAGGTCTCGCGCCTCGAGCGCTGGATGGGGGTGCGGCTGTTTGCCCGCGAAGCCAGAGGCGTGCGGCTGACGCCGGAGGGCATGCGGTTTTTCGCGCGGGCGGAGGAAGCGCTTGCACTGCTCGGCAATAGCGGCGAACGCTGGCTGCCTCGCCGCAATAGGGCGGTGGTGCGCCTTTCGGTGACGCCCTCGGTCGCCTCGTTGTGGCTGTTTCAGCGTCTGCCGAAGCTCGAAGGAAACGAGCTGCATGTCGAGTTGACGCTCGAACACCGGCTGGCGGATTTCGGCGAAGGCACGGACCTTGCCATCCGCTGCGGCAAAGGGCCGTGGGCCGGCGTGCGCGCCCTGTCGCTCTGGCAGGAGAAGTCGTATCCGATCGCCGCCCCGGCCCTGGCAGACCGGCTCGGCCAGCGCTCCGATGCTGTTTCGCTGCTCGACCTGCCGATCCTGCACGACTCCAATATCGAAGGCTGGCGTCGCTGGCTTGCGCGCGAGGGCGTCGACTACACGCCACGCGGCCACGACCGTCGCTTCGAGGATTACAATCTCGTCGTCGATGCCTGTGTACAAGGGCTCGGCATCGCTCTCGCCCGGCCGCCGCTGTCGGATGCCGCGCTTGCGGCCGGGCGCGTCGTCGCCGTGTCGGAGCGGACGCTCGACAATCATGTGGCCTTCCACCTTATTCGACCGGACGATGCGCTCAGAAGCCCCGCCATCGAATTCGCCAGTCGCTTCCTACGCGAGGCAGGCCATGACGAGGCGACGATCGCCGCTTTTATCGCACCCGGCCGGGCGAAAGCGTAGGCGGAAGGTCGGTGGCGACGTTCGCTGCACCGATTGAGGAGATTAGTAATGGCAACGGTGGTGCTGTTTCATTCGGTTTATGGACTCCGGTCACTCGAGCGCGATGCAGCAGAGCGTCTGCGGGCGGCTGGGCATCAGGTGTTTACGCCGGATCTCTCTATGCGGGCAAGGTCGCGCGATCGATCGATGAGGGCATTGAACTGAAGGAGGCGATCGGGTGGTCCACTCTTTGCCAACGCGCGGAAAAGGCGGTCGCCCCGCTGCCTGACTCCGCCGTGCTCGGCGGATTTTCGATGGGTGCTGGCGTCTCCGCACATCTTTGGCCGAAGCGGCCGCAGATGGTAGGCTTGCTGCTGCTTCAAGGCCTCGCTGAAATTCCGGACAACGCGCGCCGGGGCCTTCCCGTCCAGATCCATCTTGCCGATCCGGATCGATTCGCGCCCAGGGAAGAGGTCGAAGCCTGGCAAGCGGTAGCGGCCCGGTCGAGCATCGCCGCGGAGATCTTCAAATATTCCGGCGCCGGTCATCTCTACACCGATCCGACGCTGCCGGATCACGACGCAGCTGCGGCCGAACTGACATGGAGCCGCGTCATCGGCTTCCTCGCCGCACTGTAGTAGCCGCCAGGCCGTTACTCCGCCGGAAACTGCAGGCGCATTTCCTTCGCCAGTTCAAACCCGGCGGCCCGGTAAACCGGCTCACCGGCATCCGAGGCGTGGATGACGGCCGTCGTGCAGCCGATCGACTTCAGATAATCAATAGCCTTGTTGGTCAGCGCCAACGCGATGCCGCGCCGGCGGAAGGCGTCGGCGACATAGACAGACCAGATGTAGCCATGCAGTCGCTGTTCCGGCTGGATGATCTCCGGAAATGGTGATTGGTGCATCTGGCACGACGCGGAACCGGCGATTTCACCGTCGACGATAGCAAGGAACGAAGTCAGACGCCGCTCCTCGCGTCCGCTTCTGATGAAAGACAAGATCCGCGCCGCCGCATCGGGCCTGTAGTGTTCCGGCGGCGTGCCATAGCTGTCCCAGATCTTCAGATGGTGCCCCACCAGGATCTCGTCCTCGTCGGGCGTTGCCGTTCGAATATCCATCATGTTGTGATCCGGCCGGGGGCATATCGGCGCGTAAAATCGCCCTTCAAAGGGGTGGCGCCCTGCCTCATCGCGGGGCGCCCAAAGGCATATCAGTTCGCGGCTGTCAGCGTCATCGACGCACTGCCGGCCGCAACGTTGAGGCCAAGCTGGCCGGTCAGGCTGACCGTCTGCAGATGGATCGAGCCAGAGGTTCCGCCAATCAGGAGATTGGCGCCGACACCGGCCCCGAGCGTCGCTTCGGCGGTAGCGCCGACATAGAGGCCGGCGAGCGATCCGCGGTGATAACCGGCGGTCGGCGCGAACACGGCCCAGATCAGGCGGCTGCGGGTGGTAAAGCCGAGGTCGATGCCGAGCTTTCTCATCTCGCCAGTATAACGATCCGACAGCTCGTTGCCGACGGTTGACTGGAAGATGCAATCGGCTTCCTTGGATGAACCGAGCACATAACCTGTACCGCCACCGATATCGCAGGTGAGGTAACCGATCTTGACACCATTGCGCAGGTCCGGCTCTTCATACGTCCTGGTTACGAGGTCGGCGGCATTGACCGCCCCAGCGCCAACCAACGTCAACGATACCGCGGCAAGTGCCTTCGCAAGAATTTTGTTCATAAGTCTCTCCTTCTCAAATCGTGACGAGCATACCCGGCTACTCGCCACCAGATTCGGCAATAGATAACGGACGGAACTGCAAAACGATCCCGATCCGGTACCATCTTCACGTCACCTGTCAGACCGCAGAAGATGCGCAAGCGACAAACACGCTTACGGTTCAGCCCCCATTGGGACATTTCGAAGGCACTAATTCGCGCCATCCGGTTATTTCATGATGTTGTCAGGAATGGTTGCCGGAAAGGCACGATCCTGATCGCCGTCGAATTTCTGCGGACGGTATCGATTCATTTTGGCCGACCCGAACCACGACGACCGGATCGGCCGAAGCGAAACGTCAAAACGGATGGGTCGATACAGAAAAACCCGGCGATGTGTTCGCCGGGTTTTTATACTTGTTCTATTCGCGCTATACTCTTCGCATAAAGCGCATGACGAGCGACACGACGAACAACACCAGGAAAATGAAGAACAGAACCTGGGCAATGGAAGCTGAAGCTCCTGCTATACCGCCAAATCCGAGGACGCCGGCAATCAAGGCCACAACGAGAAACACCAGAGCGTAATAAAGCATCGCAATCTCCTTTTACGTTGCTGCGGAGATAACGGAGGCCGCCCCATTTGGTTCCCTGCCCGTCTCACGGCCGGCACATGCGACGTCGCATCGGATTTGTTCAGCCGAAATGAAAAGCGCCGCTGACCATCCGGTCGCCTTCATTCGGCTCGGGAGGCTCGGCCGCATCGAGATAGGCCTTGAGCGGCCCGGTCAGCACGAACCAGATGCTTGCTCCCAGCATGAAATAGGCTCCCACCGGATCGTCGATGCGGGCGATGAAGGGAAGGCAGGCGGAGGCGAACAGGACGATGATCCGCACCGACCACTCCGCCTCACGTTTGGCGATGGCGCGCGCTCGCAGCGACTTGTATTGCCGGGCGCCATAACCTCCTCCCGTCGCTTTCAGCGCCGAAAGCAGTTTTCGTGCTGATGGCAGCGCCAGCATGAGCAGCGCGGCGACACTGAGCGCGAAAGGTTTGCCAGTCATGACCTGCCCGCTGGCGATCAGGAGAAAGGAGAGCACGACGAGATTCCATGTCGGCTCCAACAGCTCCGGCGGTTGCCGCGTGCGGAGATGCCAAGTGCGCAGCAAGCCCGCCGCGCCGTGCAGTAGCGGCTGATCGATATAGCGATTGATCCAGTCCATGCCGATGCTCGTCCCCGATTGCATGAAGAGGGCTCCGAACACCACGGAATTTGGTCATCATCGTGGCAATACCTGCCGAATCACGCCCGTCGCGTGAAGGAAGCGGCCTGCCAAGGCTTTAGTTGCAACGTTAGCGCAGTTCCTGCGCGACCTCCCAGACATGGCCGGACGGATCGGCAAAGGCCGCCGTACGGCGGCCCCATGGACGATCGATCGGACCATTGAGCAGCATGATCCCGAGTTTGCGCAGTTCCGCGCAGACCCCGTCGACATCATCGACCTTGATCGTCAGCAAGACGCGACTGCCCGAACCGGATGCCGCCACCGGTGACGGATCGACCAGCTGCGGCGCTTCCGTACCCTTGAGAAGGTTGACCATCGTCCCCGAAAATTTCAGCACCGAGCAGACAGCGTCCTGATAGACGACATCGGCGGCAAAGACCTTTTGGTAGAATGCCCTCGCCGCGTCAATATCGTCGACGAACAGGGTGATGACCTCGATCCTATCCAACCTCATGGGCATTTCTCCTCCGTTGCTTCGATCGTCCACCGATATCGATGGCCGGCTTTCTGCTGGTCGCTTCGAGCCTGCCGGTTTCGACATGCCGGAAAAAATAATCGTCAGCTCCGCAGACCCGGCGCCTCGTGGCCGGTGTGCGCCACATATTCCGTGTAGCCGCCGCCATATTGATGCACGCCGTCCGGCGTCAGCTCCAGCACCCGGTTGGAGAGTGCCGCCAGGAAATGCCGGTCGTGCGAGACGAACAGCATGGTGCCCTCATATTGCGACAGCGCCTTGATCAGCATCTCCTTGGTGTCGAGGTCGAGATGGTTCGTCGGCTCGTCAAGCACGAGCAGATTCGGCGGGTCGAACAGCATAATGGCCATGACCAGCCGCGCCTTCTCGCCGCCGGACAATACACGGCAGCGCTTCTCGACATCGTCGCCGGAGAAGCCGAAACATCCGGCGAGCGCCCGCAAAGGCCCCTGCCCCGCCTGTGGGAACCGGTCTTCCAGTGACTGGAAGACGGTGTGCTCGCCGTCGAGAATATCCATGGCGTGCTGGGCGAAATATCCCATCTTGACGCTGGCGCCGAGAGCGACGCTGCCTTCATCGGGCTCGGCGGTCCCCGTCACCAGCTTCAGCAGTGTCGACTTGCCGGCGCCGTTGATGCCCATGATGCACCAGCGTTCCCGGCGCCGCACCATGAAATCCAGTCCTTCATAGATGCTTCGACTGCCGTATTTCTTGTGCACGTTCTTGAGGTTGATCACATCTTCGCCGGATCGCGGCGCCGGCTGAAACTCGAAGGAGACCACCTGACGGCGCTTGGGCGGCTCCACCCGGTCGATCTTTTCCAGCTTCTTGACGCGGCTCTGCACCTGCGAGGCATGCGAGGCGCGCGCCTTGAACCGCTCGATGAACTTGATTTCCTTGGCGAGCATCGCCTGCTGGCGTTCGAATTGGGCCTGCTGCTGCCTTTCGTTCTGCGCCCGCTGCTGCTCGTAGAATTCGTAATCACCCGAATAGGTCGTCAGCGTGCCGCCATCGATCTCGATGATCTTAGTGATGATCCGGTTCATGAACTCGCGGTCATGCGAGGTCATCAGCAGAGCGCCCTCGTAGCCTTTCAGGAACTCCTCCAGCCAGATCAGGCTTTCGAGATCCAGATGGTTGCTCGGCTCGTCGAGCAGCATGACATCGGGACGCATGAGCAGGATGCGAGCGAGCGCCACGCGCATCTTCCAACCGCCCGACAGGGCGCCGACATCGCCGTCCATCATCTCCTGGCTGAAGCTCAGGCCGGCGAGCACTTCGCGGGCGCGTCCTTCGAGCGCATAACCGTCCAGTTCCTCGTAGCGCGCCTGCACCTCGCCGTAGCGCTCGATGATCTTGTCCATGTCGTCGGCCTGCTCGGGATCGGCCATGGCCGCCTCAAGCTCACGCAATTCGCCGGCAACGAGGCTGACCGGGCCGGCGCCGTTCATCACCTCGGCGACGGCACTGTGGCCCGCCATCTCGCCGACGTCCTGGTTGAAGTAGCCGATGGTGACGCCCTTTTCACAGGAGACCTGCCCTTCGTCTGGCTGCTCCTCACCGTTGATCATCCGGAAGATCGTCGTCTTGCCGGCGCCGTTCGGGCCGACGAGACCGATCTTCTCGCCTCTGTTGAGAGCTGCAGACGCCTCGATGAAGAGAATCCGGTGGCTGAGTTGTTTGCTGATATTCTCGATACGAATCATGATTTGCGCGGGGCCTAAGAAAAGATTTTGGCGCCCTTATGCCACGCATGGAAATGACAGGATAGGCCCGTTTCCACCCCTCTCGATCTCCTGAGGATGCCGAAACCCGTGAGCGGTTTTCGGACGACATCGTGCTCGCTGCTTTAATTTAGAACGGGATTGGATAGTATCGTGGCTCGCGCCAAGGAGAAGCCGTGCCAATGAGCGTCCGCCCGCCGCAGTCCCTCAGACAATCGCAGCAGAATACAAACGGCTTCAACGTCCTCGAATTCGAGCTGACGTCGGAACGCGCCGATACGCTCGGGCGCCACGGGCTGAAGGTGGAGGCAGCACTTGCCGCGCTGAAGGCCTGGACCGCCGACCGCAAGAGTGGCGAGGAACGCGAGAGATTTCTTAATGCAGCGTCCGACGCCGTCTGGGCCTTCTTCATCCAGCGTGAGATCTGCGGGCTGCGGAACAACCGCGACGCCATTCAGCGTTATGGCATCCCGAACGAAGTGATCGCCAGATTGGGCGCCGTGCCAAAATAACACGTAGCGACGGTGGGAGCGGCTCCCTTACCTATTGAGTGGAAATCAGCGGCCCAGAAAGATATGGCTTGATGCCGAACCATGGCGAAAGGGAATTGTGATGCCAAGCTCGATCCGGATTGGAAACCAGCATCTCACCGTCGACGTCTCCTCCCTCGGCGCCGAGATGCAGGCGCTCACCACCAGAAACGGACGCTCATGGCTGTGGACGGGCGACCCAGCCTTCTGGACCGGGCGGTCGCCGATCCTTTTTCCGATCGTCGGCAAGGCGCCGGAGGACAAGATAGCAATCGACGGCACGATCTATCCGATGGCCCAGCATGGTTTTGCCCGCCGCAGCGAATTCGCGCTTGCGGCATCCACCGCGACGATGTGCCGATACGAACTGGTCGCCTCGGCGGCCACCCGGGCGGCTTATCCATTCGATTTTCAGCTGGCGGTGGAGCATGCGGTTGAGGGCCGCGCGCTGACGGTGGCGGCAGAAGTCACCAACCGCGATCAGAAGGCGATGCCGTTCGGGCTCGGATTCCATTCGGCCTTTGCCTGGCCGCTGCCGGGTGCCGCCGGGCACGCCCATGTCGTTACGCTCGACAATAAGGGCGAGCCGCCGCTTGTGCGGCTGCAGGGTGGCCTCATCAATCCTGCGACGCTGCCCTCGCCGTTCGATACCGGTCGGTTGGTGCTCGATCACGCCATGTTCGACCAGGATGCGATGATCTTTCCGCAAGGGGCAGGCGAAGGCTTAACTTATGGCGCCGAAAATGGGCCGACCATGCAATTCCGGTTCGAAAATCTGCCCAATCTTGCCCTGTGGACCAAACCGGGCGCTCCCTTCCTCTGCATCGAGCCCTGGCACGGAACGGCCGCGGAGGCTGGACGTTCGAGCGAGCTTTCGAAGCGGCCCTACACGACTATCCTGGCACCGGGCGCGGTCGCTCGCTTCGCCTTTACCGTCGAGATTTTACAATAGAAAGCCGCGCGCCCGACGGGCGCGCACGAAGGAGGCTTTTACAGCCGTCGCAGGGGCGTTGTCAGTGAGCGCCCGCGCCACCGCCAGCCCGCGGCTTTTGGGTGAGCAGCAGGGCGACGGCAGCAATTGCAAGAACCACGCCGATGACAGCGAAAGTATCGGCGAAGCCCAGGATGAGCGCCTGACGCCTGACGATCTGCCCGAGAACGACAACGGCCTTCTGCCCGGCGATAGCTGGGTCGGAAATGCCGTGCTGCATGAAATAGCCGGTCGTTTGCGCAAGCCGGTCGCGTACTTCATCACGGGAGAGCGTGACCGACTGGCCGATGATATTCGAGTGGAACTGCTCGCGTTTGGTCAGCACCGTGCCGAGCGTTGCCGTGCCGACGGCGCCCCCGAGATTGCGCAGCATGTTGGTCAGGCCCGAAGCAGCGGCCGCGTCGGTGGCTGCGATGCCGGCGGTAGTAATGGCGGTGATCGGCGTCAGCACCAGCGCCTGGCCGATGGCGCGGACGATGTTCGGGATCCAGAACTGGTCGCCGGCGGTATTTGCCGAAAGCGTGATGTTCATGAAGCAGCTGATCGCGAAGATCGAGATGCCGAGGAAGCCGATGTAACGCGCATCGAAGCGCTTCATCATCATCGGAACAAGCGGGATCAGCAGCAGTTGCGGCAAACCGGTCCAAGCCAGCACCATGCCGATCTGCTCGGCATTGTAGTGCTGAACCTGGCCGAGATATTGCGGCAGGATATAGACGGTGCCGAAGAGGGCGACGCCAACCAGCACGTTGACGGCAACACCGATGCCGAAATTTCGCTGCGTCAGCAGGCTGAGCTTGACCAGCGGCTTCTTCACGGTGAGCTCGATCCAGATGAAGCCGGCGAGAAAGACGAAGGCGAGGATGCTGAGCTTGACGATGAAGGGCGAGGAAAACCAGTCCTCCTTGTTGCCTTCCTCGAGAACCGTCTGCAGCGCTGACAAACCGATCGCCATGGTGAAAATTCCCGCCCAGTCGCCTTCCCTGAGCAGGCGGAGCTGCATCGGCTGCTTGTCGAGCGTCAGAGCGAGCGCTACGGCCATGATGGCGCTCGGGATGGCGTTGATGAAGAAGATGGTCTGCCAGCCATAGTTTTCGGTGAGGTAACCGCCGATGGTCGGACCGATCGCCGGCGCGAAGGTGACCGAGAGCGCAAAGATCGCAAGGCCGAGCGGCTGCTGCGGTTTTGGCAGCTTGGTCAGCACCATGGTGAAGGCCATCGGGATCAGCACACCACCGGCAAAACCCTGCAGGCCGCGCAGCAGGATCATCGTCCCGAGATCATGGGCGAAGGCGCAGGCGATCGAAAACAGCGGAAACAGGATAGAATTAACGAGGATATAGCGGCGGAATGAAAAGACGCTGCTGAAATAGGCCGTCAGCGGAATGACGACGATTTCGCCGATCAGATATGAGGTTGAGATCCAGGCACCGTTGTCGACGCCCGTTCCGATACCGCCCTCGATATCGAGGAGGGAGGCGTTGGTGATCTGGATGTTGAGGATCGCCATGAAAGCGCCGATCATCCCGGCGAGAACGGCGATCCATTCCCGGGTGCTGGCCCGGGGCTGCGATGTGGCGACGGCTGTTGCTGCGATGGTGGACATGACACGATCTCCTGATCCCGGCGCCTATTTGCGGTCGGCATCGGCGATGGTGTCGATGCTCGGTTGAACCGACATGCCCGGACGCAGGTCGCCATCGGCGGCTTCGTCATCAAGCACGATCTTGACCGGAATGCGCTGAACGACCTTGGTGAAATTTCCCGTTGCATTGTCGGGAGGCAGCAGGGCAAATTCCTGGCCGCTTGCCGGAGCAAGGCTGTCGACGTGGCCGTGATAGATGCGGCCTGGAAAGGTATCGACCTCGATATTGACCGGCTGGCCAGCCCGAACATCGGTGAGCTGCGTCTCCTTATAGTTGGCAATCACATAGACCTCGCTCGTCGGCACGACCGACATCAGCTGGGTGCCGGCCTGGACATACTGGCCAACACGCAGTGTGCGGTTGCCGACGGTGCCGTCGACAGGTGCGGCAATGGTTGCATAGGAGAGGTTCAGCTCAGCCTGATGCTGGATTGCCCGGTCATGGGCAATCGTCGCCCTCGCCTGGGCGAGTTCGGCATTCAGGAGATCGACCTGCTTGACGGCGGCATCGAGCGTGGCGTTGTCGCGAACGTTGGTTGCCTGGGCTGCAGCGATGGCAGAGGCCGCCTGCTGCGCCGTCTGGACCGGAGCATAACCGTTGGTCGCGAGATTGGCATAGCGCTTGTTGTTTTGTTCGGCAAAGGTCTCATTGGCCTTGTCGACTTCGACCGTGGCGCGGGCGGCGGCAATCGTAGAGCGCTGAATATCAAGCGACGCCTGTTTGGCGTCGAGCACCGCCTCAGCCGCAGCGACATCGGCCTCGGCCTGATCGAGGGCGGCGCGGAAATCGCGATCGTCGATGCGGGCAAGCGGCTGGCCGGCCTCGACCATCTGGTTATCGCTGACCAGCACTTCTGCGATATAGCCCGACACTTTCGGGGCGACGGTGGTATTGTCAGCCTTCACATAGGCATCGTCGGTCGAGACTTCGAAACGGCCGATGGTCCAGTAGTTGTGGCCGTAATAGCCGGCAGCGGCAATCAGCACGAGCGCCGTTGCACCGAGCAACAATCCGCGACCGCCGCGTTTGCGAACGGGAGGCTCCGAAACGAGGGCAGGTTCGACGATGCGCGGCGAATTGCCGGCATCAAGGGTTGCGGGTGCGGCTTCCGCAGTGGTTTCTGGCACAGGTGCGTTGTTGTTAAGGGCCTGCAGCGTTTTGATGGACATGTCTCTCTCCTGGGAGTGGTCGCTGTCGCTATAGGCCGCGGCCTTTGAATTCCGGTGGCATAGGTTTTGGAAACTTGATGTTTTCCAAAATATGTATTAGAAAACGGATGTCAACGATAATTTGGAAAATTGTGATGGTCCAAAATCACGAAATCGAGAAGAGGTCGCGAGGCCGGCCGCAAGTGCGTTGTGACGACGATACGAGAAGCGTCATCATCGAGGCGGCCAACAGGCAGTTCCACGAGAGCGGCTATGCGGCCGCAAGCATCGCTGCGATCGCACAAGAGGCGGGGGTTTCGACCAAGACGCTCTATCGCCTGTTTCCGACGAAGGCAGACCTCTTTTCCGAGATGGTCACGGAGCGCACGGGGCGCTTTCTCATGTCGCTTGACCCGGGCACCCTCGCCGTGGCCGATCTCAGACAGGGACTTGAACGCATGCTGATGGCCTATGGCATGCTGACGCTCTCGCTGGATACGATCACCGTCACCCGGCTCGTCATCAGCGAGTCCGACCGTTTTCCCGAGATCGCCAATACCTTCTATGAGAAAGCCATCGTCAGGACCAATACGCTGATGGAGGACTGGCTGCGTAAGCAGATCGACCGCGGCCTGATTGCGCTTGACGAGCCGCACGCCGCCTGCGGCATGCTGCGCGGCATGATGATCATGGAGCCGCAGCGCGCCGCAATGCTGCGCCAGGAACCACCGCCGAAAATCGAGGCGATTGAGGCTCGGGCGAAGATGTGCTCCGATCTTTTTTTGAAGGGTTGCGCGCTCTGAAGCGTTGCTCAAGCTTCAGAGCGCGATGATTTCTGCTGAAAGGCGCAGCACTGCAAACCGCGGAACGCCCTCAGTTCGGCGGCGCGCCGAGCGCATGCAGGATGCCGCGAAGTTCTGCAAGGCCGCGCATGCGGCCGATGGCGGGGTAGCCAGGTGTGACGATCTTGTCGAGATCGTCGAGCATGCGGTGACCATGGTCTGAGCGAAAGACGATCGTGTCCTGCGCGCTGCGGCGCCGATCTTCCGCAACCAGTTCCCTGAGCACGGCGACCATGTCGACGTCGCCTTCCAAATGGGCGCTTTCATGGAAGGTCCGGCCGTCGCCTTCGCGGCTCGTGGCGCGCAGATGGGCAAAGTGAATGCGCGACGCGAAACGCCGGGCGATCGCAGGCAGGTCGTTTTCGGCGCGCACGCCGAGGCTGCCGGTGCAATAACACATGCCGTTGGCTGGCGACGGCACCGCATCAAAGAGCGCGGCATAGTCATCGGCCGTCGAGGCGATGCGCGGCAGGCCGAACAGCGAACGCGGCGGATCATCGGGGTGCAGCGTCAGCTTGACGCCGCGCGCCTCGGCCGCCGGCGTCACCGCCTCCAGGAATTCGATCAGATGCCGGCGCAGCCGTGCGGCATCGATACCGCTATAGGCGACCAGCTTTTCCCGGAATGCCGGAATGGTCAGAGGCTCGGTGGTCGAACCCGGCAGAGCCGAGGTGATGATGCGGGTGATGTCGGCGATCTCGTCCTCCGACATGGCTTCGAAGACGATACGCGCCCGTTCGCGGTCATCGCCGGAATAGTGCTGCGCCGCATCCGGCCGTTCGAGAATGAAGAGATCGAAGGCTGCGAAACGTTCGTGATCGAACCGCATGGCGGTGGCGCCCGTCGGCGTCACGAAATCGAGCTCGGTGCGGGTCCAGTCGACCACCGGCATGAAATTGTAGCAGACGATCGGAATGCCACAGGCGGCGACCGCTTCGAGGCTGGCGATCCACGCCTCGATTTCGGCCGTCGCCTCCCCGCCCTTGCGCTTGACGGCGTCGGGAATCGGAATGCTCTCGACCACCGACCAGGCGAGCGGCGAACGGTCGCCAGGCGTGGTCTCGATCAGAGACTGGCGCTCGCGCACTTCCTTTTCCGTCCACGCTCTGCCAATCGGCACCTGATGGAGCGAAGAGACGATGTTGGTCGCACCCGTCTGGCGGACATCATCCAGCGTCACCGGCGCTTCCGGCCCGAACCATCTCCAACCCTGCCGCATCCTTGTTCCTTCCCTTGCCTTTTCATTTCGTGTCTTAGTCTGCCATCAGCAGAAATAATCGGGGTAACGCGAGCGCAGCTCGTCGACGTCGGGAATGACGGCGCTCAGGTGATGGATCATCGCGTGCCGTGCAGCCGTCGCATCATGGGCGGCGAGCGCATCGCGAATGATCATATGTTCGTGCACCACAGTGTCCATCCGCCCGAGCACCGGCAGCGTCAGCCGCCGAGCCCGGTCGATCTGCACCTTGACCGTTTTCAGGATCGCCCAGATTCCGGGATAACCCGCTGTCTGTGCGATCGCCTCGTGAAAGGTCTCGTCTTCCTCATGGAAACTCGAGGCATTGCCTGTTGCGGCATGCGACCGCTGCCGGGCGATGATGGCATCGAGACGGCCAATGTCGGCAGCGGTGGCGAGGAGAGCAGCAGTCTCGACGGTCGTGCCTTCGAGCGCCTTGCGCACGACGACCGCCTCGGGAATCGCAGAAACCGGCACGCGCGACACGACGGTGCCCGACTGTGGGTAAATGTCGACCAGCCCGCCTTCGGAAAGCCTGAGTAGCGCCTCACGCACCGGCGTGCGGCTGACGCCGAAATCGTCGGCGATGCGCTTTTCCTGCAGCAACATGCCAGGCGGCATCCGCAGCGACACGATATTGGCATGCAGGCGCTCATAAATGGCGCCGGCGGTGGTGATCCGCCGCAGCCTGCCGACAATCTGCGGCGGGGCGACCAAAACTTCAATTTCTGATGCCTGCCGCATAACGATACCAAAACGGAGAGATTTTGGCATACTAGTATATCAATTATCTCACCTTGCCAACTCGTGTTGCCATGCGGGACGGCATGACGTCCATCCGGAGGATGGCCGGCAGCCGTGCAGGATGCCGGACCTCCGTACCAAGGTACCCATTGTTTGGAACTTAGATCGGGCGAGCTGGTTGAGATACTCAAGGAGACGCTCATGAAAAACCCGGCACGACGCAAGACAAGCGAAGCCCCGGCCGACGGCCGGCCGGAATTTCCATCCGCCGCGGACAGCCGCGGAAAGAAGACGGCTCGGCGAGCCGTAAACGACATCGGTAGGCAGACCGGCGGGTCGCCGGCAGCCAGCCGCGAAGAGGAGATCCGCAAAAGGGCATATTCGTTCTGGGAAAAGGACGGTAGGCCAGAAGGCCAGCACCGGCATCACTGGACCTTGGCTGAGCATGAACTCGACGCACCGGGCGAAATCAACAATCCTCCAAATCTCGCGGCACTGCGAGAGGCCTCGCGCCAACATACCGATACATTCCTCGTCAGAACCGATCTCGAAGATGCCGATCAGCGCGAAGCCTCCCCCGGCACGCGTGAGCAGAGTTGAACTTCAGCCTATAGCCAATCTTAGGAAGGTGCCGACATGGCCGACAAACAAAACTTGAACGCCGGATTCACCGGAATACCCGCCGAGCAACCGGAGGGATTGACCAAAGTTGCGAGGTCGGCGGCCAATGGGGTGACACGAGAGGTCTACGCCGTCGCCTCCGGCGTTAGGGATCACCCGCACACCGCAAGCGCATTATTGCTCGGCACCGGCATTCTGGCCTTCGGCCTCGGCTACCTCTTCGGTCGATCATCGACCGAAAGTATGACACGTCGATATTGGCGATAGCGGAGACGTTCAATGAAGCGGCTCGCGGGATGGAAGATCCGGAGCGCCCGGTCGCCCACCAGCCACATCTTTTGCCCGTCGGACATGATGCTAGAATAGGATGTCGCCCGAAGACCGCTGACTTTCGGCACCCTTGCACGATCGGCGGCGAAGTCCCGTCAGCTGGGTCGTTTCGAAGCGACCTGTCGCGTCATCTGCTCGAAGCGACCTGTCGCGTCATCTGCGTTAATGCTTCGCAGCCCGCCCGGGCGTGACGTCGCCCTCGGCGATCCCATTTGCGAAAAATACCGGTCGACGATCAAACTTCGAACCGAACCTGCACCTCACGTGTCTACTGCTGAAGTCGACCTTATGTCGCATCCCGTCATTTCGTACGCCCACGTTCGTCCACAGATGCTGTTGCTGGAATACCACGAGGCTTAAAGCCTTAGATTGCATCTAATCGCCCCGCTTGACAGGCGTGATCACGATCCTTAGCGAAACGGCATCAGCATGGTCAGGATCGGCAAGTGAAATACCTCAGACAACTGAAGATAGCAGTGCTCTATCCAGAAAATGGGGCGGGAAGCGCACGTGATCGGAACAACCGCATTGCGGTCTTTTTCTTTGCAATCCTTCCCGGACTTTCGCCGAACTTTAACTTGTTCATCCTTCTCGCATCAATGGTGTGGGGCCTCTGCTGTCTGGCGACGGGCAGCCTGGCCTTGAACCTGTCGAAATCCGACCGGCTGGTTGCCATTGGCATGTCGATCTACCCGCTGGTGATGATCGCGAGCATATTCATCAATCCACCTTACTCCGAAGAACTGGACTGGATATTCCGGCTGCTGCCTTTCTTTTCGGTCTGGCTGTTATTGCCGCGAATGCGCCAGTCTCCCGATGGCCGCCTCGTGCCGCTGTTTATTCTCAGCGCAGGTATCGGCATGATCGTTACCTTTCTCTTCAGTCTGCTGCAGATCATGTTTCTGATGGAGAGGGCGGAGGCTGGGACATCGAATGCTGCACTGCTGGGCATCATAGGCGTTCTTTTCGGCGGCATAGCGCTTCTTAACGTTCAATCCCCGAAAAGCGTGGAGCAAAGAATTGCGATCTTGGGGTATGCCGCCGGTCTAGGCTGCGTACTGCTTTCGGGAACGCGCTCGGCCTGGCTCGTCATTCCCGTTCATATCGTCATTTTTCTCTGGTATTTCCGCAAACACAGTTTCCATCTGAGCTTGCGCAGTCTCGCCATCACCGGCTCTGTGCTGTTTGCGGGACTTATCGCTTTGGGCAGTGGCCAAATCCTCCATCGCATCGAGGCGCTGCAGGAGAATATGGCATCGCTCGACCGCAGCGACGGCGAGGTCACGTCGCTCAGTGCACGGTTCGCTCTTTATAAAGGGGCAGTATCAGCAATCAGTAAGGACCCGCTGACCGGCTATGGCCCGCAAAATCGGATGGCTTCGGTGTTGGCGGAGCTGCCCGACAGCTTAAGGCCGCAGCTGACCTATTCGCATGTTCACAACGGTTTTCTCACGGCGGGAATCGACGCCGGTATTTTCGGCATCGCAGCGCTTTCGCTGATGCTCGCGACGCCCGTGATTGGCGCGTGGAGAAAGGAAGCTGGGCCGGGCCGGGATCTGGCCATTGCGCTCGCTCTGCTGCTCGTCAGCAGCTACGTCATAACAGGCAGCTTTGGCATCATGTTCAATCAGAAGGCCTTGGATCCGATCTTCGCCTATCTGGTCGCTCTTATTTGCGTGGATCGCGGCAGCACAGGCTTTGCGCCCGTCGTTCGCAACTGACGTCTGGCACCTAGAGTATGATGCCGAAAAGTGTGACCGGTTTTCCGACGAGATCCCGCTCTATTTAATTTAGAGCAGGATGATTGACGGCTAAGGCGGCCGTATTGGTTTCGGCGCCGGTGAAAGCGAGATCCGAGACCTCGCCCGTTGACGAATAGCCGGAAACAAGCTCAGCCAATGTCGCTCGGGCAGCGATCATATCATTCCGATCCAATGCCGCATTGAGCGAGTTGAGCTTTTTCAAAAGCTCCGGCCAGGACAGGAAATCCTCACGCGCCTTCATAATCCGGGGATGCTGGGTTCTTTCCGGATTATCCCCGATCAGAAGTTCTTCATAGAGCTTCTCGCCGGGCCTGAGGCCGGTAACGGAAAGCTCGATATCCCCTTCGGGATTGATCTCGTCGCGAACGGTCAACCCGGACAACTCCACCATCTTGCGGGCGAGATCGGCAATCCGAACGGGCTCGCCCATATCGAGGAGGAAAACATCGCCACCCTCACCCATGGCGCCTGCCTGGATGACGAGCTGCGAGGCTTCCGAGATGGTCATGAAATAGCGGGTTATATCAGGATGTGTCAGCGTAACAGGTCCGCCTTCCTTGATCTGCTGCCTGAAAAGCGGCACGACGGATCCAGAGGAGCCAAGGACGTTTCCGAAGCGGACCATGCAAAAATTTGTTCGCATTCTGTCGGCCATCGATTCTGCTGAGAGCGCCTGCAGAACCATCTCCGCCAGCCTCTTGCTGGCGCCCATTACATTTGTCGGGCGCACGGCCTTGTCCGTACTGATCAGCACGAAATTAGCCACGCCGCATTTACGCGCTGCGCGTGCCGTGGCCAGCGTACCCAGGACGTTATTCTTGATGCCTTCCACGGCATTATGTTCGACAAGGGGCACATGCTTGTAAGCCGCGGCATGATAGAGCGTCTGAGGTCGCCAGCTCTGGATGATATGCTCCATGCGATCCTGATCGCGGACGGAACAGAGGATTGGAACGATCTGCAGATTTTTATGTTCGAAGAGCTCGGCCAGCTTCTGCAATTCGGCATGAATATTATATAGCGCGAATTCGTTCTGATCGATGAGGATCAGGCTGGACGGTCCGTTGCGGAGAATCTGACGGCATAACTCGCCGCCGATCGAGCCACCAGCGCCGGTGACCATCACCACCTTGTTGCGCATTGCCTTGTCGAGCAACTCTTGGCGCGGTGCGACCGCTTCCCTCCCCAGAAGATCTTCGATCTCCAGCTCACGGATATCCGAGACGGCGACACGTCCTTGAGCCAGCGCCGTGAGATCCGGCAACGTGCGGACATTTACCCTGGCTTTGCGAATATGCTCCAGGATTTCGTTGCGACGCTGCCGTGACGCGGAGGGAAGAGCAAGAAGCACATTGTGCACGCCAAGAGCTTCGGCGAGCATCGGAAGATCGGAAGGATCGTAGATCGGCAATCCGCCCATGATGCCGCCCTTGAGGCGCGGATCGTCATCGAGATAGCCGACGACATTGAGCTCGGCATTGTTGCTTAAGGCGGCGGCCAATTGCCGCCCGGCATTCCCCGCTCCGTAAATCAGCACCTTCGCGACCGTATTCTTGTTGAGGATACGCTGGTAGGCGTCCCCAAGCCAATAACGAATACCCAGCCTCGACAGGCCGATCGCGATTAGCAGCAGGAAAGGCTGAAGAATACCGACGGTTCTCGGAACGCCAGGCACGCTGAGCGCCGTAAATATCGTCATGAAGGCGAGGCCGTAGATCGCAATGGCCTTCAGCACGGCGATGAAAGCGGCCAAATTCGCATAGCGGAAGATCGCCCGATACATGCCCATGACGATGAAGATCGGCAGTGCCATGCACAAGGAAACTAAGACCGGCAGCCACTGTACGCCGGTCAAAACCGTCCACTCGTTCAGGCGGAAGCAATAGGCCAGCCAGATCGTCAGAACGCAAAAGCTGGAATCCACCAGCAAAGCCAGAGCGCGTTTGGCAACCCGCGGCATCGCCAGCAGAGGAGTGACGAGCGCTTGCATCGGCGTTAGGAACCATGCCGAGCGCGACGTCTCAGTGGGCGTATTGTCAGGCATTGCTAACCAGCGTCTCGTGGATCAATCGGACAAGCACCTTCTTGTCATTTTCTGCAACGAGCGCAACTGAAATAATCGGAAAGCACAGTCTTCCGCACCGTTCATCTATCAGAAGTAGGTGGTTTAATGCCGTATTCCCTTTCGGCGGATAACCTTCCCTGCGGTCATAAACAGGACGCGCATATCGAAGCCGAATGAACGTCGCTCGAGATATTCGACGTCGAATTTCACCTTCTCCGGAATCGGCAACTCGTCGCGGCCGTTGATCTGTGCCCAACCCGTCAATCCGGGCAGTAACTTGTCGACGCCGTGCGCCGTCCGCAATTCGATCAGATCATCCTGATTGTAGAGCGCCGGCCTGGGTCCGACGAAACTCATTTCACCCTTGAGAATGCACCAGAGTTGCGGCAGTTCGTCGAGGCTGGATTTGCGCAAAAAAGAGCCGATGGGTGTCAAAAACCGATCCGGATTTTCGAGCAGATGCGTGGCAACCGTTGGTGTGTCGACGCGCATGCTGCGGAACTTCGGCATCAGGAAGATCTGATTGAAGCGGCCGACACGTTTTGACCAATAGAGGATTGGTCCCGGCGAGGTGAGGCGAACACCAAGAGCGATGATAAGGATCGGAACGAGCAGGATGATCGAAGCAATCAAAGCCAGGAAAAAATCCACCGCCCTCTTCAAACCCATGTTCCCCAGCTCTCTTCCCTACCACCGGCGGTTCCCGCCATTTGCGCTATCGATTGCCGTATCGTCAAAAAGCATTTCGCGTCAACTGCGCGAAACCGTACTCTCTGTGGACCGGCGTGGTTGATCATCGGACTCATTCATTTCCCTGGTTCCGAAGAACCGAGCATCCCGTAACTCTTTGATCACAAACCTAGAAGCGTCCAATAAGAAGTTATCTCGCCCTTCATTTCCGTCACATTTCATTAACCATAATAGTCACCACACAAAGGAAGAGCGAATTTCATCCCGCTTTTCCTCTCACCGGCGAATTGATACGGGCGAGCGCCATCAACATCGGTCCGATGGCAAATTCCCCCTTTTCGGCGCGGCGTGTCAGATCGCGCAGATAACCGCCGGCGGAGGTGATATGCCCTGCCCTTTCGAGGACGCAGGCCATGACGGTGGCAGCGTTTTCAGCTCCCATGATCTCGCAGGCCTGCTCATAGGCCGACGGACTGACGCCGAGCATTGACCGGACGACCACGGCCGCGGCCATCAGATCGCGCCACGTGCCAATCGCGCCCTGGGGTCCGTATGCTGTGATTTCCGGACAGGCCTGCAGCACCAGTCCCAGCGGGAAGGATTTGAGCGCAGCGTTGGCCGAGGAGGCGGCGTTTGCGCCCGAGACAGGTTCGCTTTTCCGCTCAACCTTCTGTATTTGTTCTGTCGGCCCGACCCGACCTTCCGATCGGTCATCCGCCGTCTCGCCCTGCTTCGTTTCGAAAGCTGGTTCAAGTTCAGTAATGGATTGTGGATTTGAATTCTGTATGTGCCGCTCAGTCTGTTGGGCATTGCCGCTTTGATTATGGGTTTTAACCTGCATTTCCAACTGATTGACGATCTCTTCGCGCAGCATCTCCATCTCGTCGAGCGTAGCGGCGATTTGTTCGGCGGACGGCGACCGTGGCAGCTGCTCGACGACATTGCGAAAATGGAGATGAATAGCGCTCCAATCGCCAGCAGCACCCTCCTCCAAGGCCATCTCGATCAGCTTGGCGACGTCGCGCCGGCAAAGCGTCAGACGTTCTCTCAGCCGCTGCAGGTGCAATCGCTCCGCCACCACCTCCGCCGCCAGCCGCTCGATCTCCTCAGCACGCACGAGCAGCGGCGCCAGCGAAAAGCCGAATGCTTCGCGCAGTTCTCCACCCTGCTCCTTGCGGGCGTAACGCTTACCGTTTGGGCTATCCTTGCGGATCAACAGCCCGGCCTCGATCAAGGTCGCCAGATGCCGACGGATCGTCTGTTCCGCCATTCCATGCGCGCGCAGCGAGAGCTGTGCATTGGAAGGAAACACGACGAGCCCGTTGTCTTCGGAGAGCTCTCCCTTGGGATAAAAGCTCAGCAAGGCGTTCAGAATGGCGAGCGCCCGGTCGGTGATGCCGAGCAACGGCCTGGCCTCGCATAGCGCGCGATAGAGTTTCCACTTATCAATTGATTGGCCGGGCTCGATTTTTCGAGCAGCCGCCTGGCTTGCTAACATGCCAAGCGTCATCGACCGCCGCCCGAAGGGCGTCGTCACACTTCCGCTTTCCATTTTCTTCGCCTTCTTCAAGGCAAAAGATCACGGCTCACCAAATTCGGTGCCAAAGACTCTTGACTATGATTCGCGGAAATGTGATTCTCTGGGTGTCTAGATCAGAGAGGGCTTCCGCGGCGGCAACGTTCGGGGGCCTTTTCTTTTGCTTATTGATCTCCGTTTTTCGTCAAATCCTGTGTCTTCTCGAACGCCTCGTAAAGACGATCCAGATTGCTGGCGATATAGGCTCCAAAGGCTGACGCCTTCTCCGCCTTCAGCGCGATGGTGAACTGCTTCCCGTCATCCCTGATCTTCGCCTTGACCGCGCCGTCCTTGCGCTGCCAAGCGCGAGCTGCAGGCTGAAGCGCCGCTATGGATGAAATCGGCTGTTGCCTTCTGCTGATGAAGGCAACCAGCATATCGAAGCGGGCATCCGGCTCCGCCGTCTCGAATTCTGCCGACGTGCTGAACTCTATCGCCCGAGCAGAGATGTTATCGGTCTCGAATTTTACCGACAGATCGTGCCAGCGGTCACGGCCGATGGTCTTTGCCGCACCGATTGCGGTCAAGACTTCGGCTGGGATCCGTTTGGTGACAGACAGCATCTTAGAAACCGTCGTTTTTTCGGCGCTGAGCGCCGACATGATTGTATCCCTATCGAAACCCAACGTGTCGAGCTTGTCGGCGAACATCGTCCTCTCGATGAACGAAAGATCGGCGCGCGCCGAATTCTCCTGGCCCTGCGCGATGACATGATCGCGATCGTCAAGCTTTTTGACGACGGCGCGGACAGGTCTACCCAGCTCTTTGGCGGCCCGGGCGCGACGGTGGCCGAAGGCGATCTGATACCGGCCGTCCTTTTCCGGATGCGGGCGAACGAGGATCGGTGAATCCTGACCCCGCTGGCGGATAGCCTCGACCAATTCGCGAAACTGTTCGTCGGTATGCGCCAGCCGGTCCATGACGAACGAATCTTCGATCAGGGCAGGGTCGAGATCAATCACCGTCTCGCCGGTCGCCAGCTTCTCCTCGATGGCTTTGGCCGCATCCGCCTTGGCAGCTAGCGCATCGATGCTGCGCGTCACCGCACCAAGAGCGCCGATCCCCTTATAGGCGATATGCTGTTTCTCGTCCCTGTGGGGCGGCTCATCTTCATTGTTTACCGCAGTAAACTTCTTGGAATCGTCCATCAGGCCCGAGAGTAAGTTTTTACGCGCCATCAGCCAGCTCCCCGCCCCGGTTTACCGCAGTAAACTTCTCGGTCATTTCCGCCCCCAGGCCTTGTGAACGAGATCGACGATCTCATTATTGACGGCATCCATCGCCTCCATGGCGCGGTCGTAGGTCGCGCGGGTAAACTGGCTCCGCTCCACCTCATAAAGCGTCTGGTTGGTCATCGCCGCATCGGAGATCGCGACACTGCGCAACATCGGATTGGTCAACACATGGTTCTTGAACATCGAACGCATGAAGGCGACCATCTGCGTCTGCGGCCCGTCCTGCGGGTCATAGCGGGTAACAAGATAACGCAGCCAATCGAGATTCATGTTGCCCCCAGCGCCCTTCAGCGTGTTCAGCACCTCGCCGAGCATCTGCAGAAACTGGCACATCGACATGACGTCGAGCATCTGAGGATGGACGGTGATCAGAACCGCTGTTGCGCCGCAAATCGCGCTCATCGTCAAAAAGCCGAGCTGCGGAGGGCAGTCGATGATGACGACATCGTAATCGTCGGCGACCGAGGACAGCGCCTCGTCAAGCCGTGCAAAGAAGACGCGTCCATAGTCGCCGGCCTTGCCCTGTGCAAGCACCCGCGGCGTATCATGCTCGAATTCCATCAATTCGAGATTGCCCGGCACCAGATGAAGGTTCGGAAAATTCGTCGGCCGGATGATCTCCCTCAGCGGTCGCCGCTGATCGTCATAGCGAATGGCGGCGTAGAGCGTCTCGTTTTCGTTAACATCGAACTCAGGCTGAAAACCATGAATGGCGGAGAGAGACGCCTGCGGATCGAGGTCGACGGCAAGCACCCGATGACCAGTCAGGGCAAGATGCTGGGCAAGATGCGCGGCACTCGTCGTCTTTCCACTGCCGCCCTTGAAGTTGACGACCGCTACGACCTGCAGATGTTCGTTGCCTCGACGATGACTTAGGTAATGGGTTCCGGCACGCGTATTGTGTTCGAGGAAGCTGCGCATCTCTTCCATCTGCGCCGCCGTATAAGAGCGACGGCCGGACGGCGTGACCTGGGGAAGAGGGCCCTTGCCCTCCAGCGACAGATTGCGAAGGTAGCCGCTGGTGACGCCGAGGAAGCGCGCCGTTTCAGCAAGCTGAAACTCGCGCAACCCCTTCAGCGCGCGCGGCGGAAACATTTCGAGCCGATGCTGCTTTAGCTTGTCGGATAGCTCCTGCGCCTGACCAATAATCAGCTGGTCGACATCGGAAATTGCTTTTTCTATCTGCGGTGCCATATTCATGGAAATCTCGGAAATGCGATTTAAAAGCCCTGCGAGCCTAGAAAGCGCATTTAGTCCCGATTCTAGCAGAGTGGCAAGGCAAATAGGGTTAACAAGACCCTATCGCTGGGTTGTCCAATCTTTTTCAGAGGCTTGGACATGCGGCCGGTGGCGCTACCGGTGCAGCAAATCGCGTCGTTGCAGACCGAGTCGCAAGAATAATGGCCACATCGGCATCATAGCCGATCAGAAAAACTGAGAATCGAATTATCGATACGTGCGGCTCCCCGAAGCAAGGCGAGGCATGTGGCAGGGGAAGGGCATTTAGTGCCGCGTACCGAGCAGGCCGCCGCCATCCTGGCCGCTTTCGTGGGAAAGGGACACGCCGCTTCTGTCGAGATCCTGCATGAGGGCGCCGAGCGCAAGGTCCAGGCAATAGGCGGAAAATTCGGCATTCAGGTCTCTGGCGTTCTCTCGGGCATAGGCAACGAGCCTGGCGAGCGATACCAGCTCCTTGAGTTCGTCGTCACTTTTCGGCGCCATCATTGCTTCGGTTGCATCATGCATTTGAGAATTCTCCGGCTTGCCTTGCCAGCGCCTGCCGACAAAGCAAAGGCAGCTTAATCCCCTTGAACGAAAGAGGCGCGTGACACGGGCGTGACAGGATTTTTCGGCACCGCTTTCCGGCGTCAGGCCTCAGAAGCCGGCCTTGCGTAGAGCCACGCGATACTGTTCCTTCTGCCATTGCTCTTTGAAAGGAACGACGGAAAGCCATTTGTCGACATCGAAATCCGGATAGATCTCCCGCACTTTGCGCATATAGATACGCGCGTTTTTCATATCGCCGAGCATCGCCCAGCAGGCAGCCGAAAGCCGGTCCGCCGGGGTGCGGTCGTCCATTGCCGAGATTTGCTCCAGCGCCTCGGCATAGTGGCCGAGGGCGAAATTCGCGCCCGCCGCCGTCCATAGATAGTCGGTCGGGGTCAGCGGGTTGAGGGAGATGGCCCGCTCGATCTTGGCCAATGCATCGGCAGGGCGCGACGCGTGGACGAGCGTATCGGCATAACTTGCAATGCCGTCGGCATAGTGCGGGCTCAGCTCTTCCGCGAGCTTCAACGCCACGACGCTTTCGTCAAGATCCCCGAGATAAAGTTTGGCAACGCCGAGCTCACGAAAGCCCGCTGCAAGCGACGGATCAGCGACGATTGCCCGGTTCGCATAGTCCTCCGCAAGTCCGAGCAACTCGCTGTCGCCGCGTGCCGTCAGCAACCATTCGACGAGAAAGGTGCGCGACAATCCGCTGAGCGCAGGGGCGAAATGTGCGCTGTGCTGAAGCGCCTCGCGGAAAGCCTTTCGGGAGCGGCGAACATCGGGGAGGGCGAGCCGCTTGATATCCCGGAGACCGAGAAGGTAGCTGTGATAGGCAGCCGAGTTGCCCTCGAAGGAATCGCGCATGGTTTCATGCCGGCGGACCTGCCCGGCAAGCTCTCGAGCGATCTGCCGGGCGATGTCGCGCCGGTGACTTATCAATTCGTACTTCTCGAGGCTGAAACGTTCGGCCCAGATGACTTCATCGCTGCCGGCATGGATCAGCTGGACAAAGAGCGCACGATTGCCCGCACGATCGGTCAGCCTCGTGTCGAGAACATAAGTAATCGAATGACGCAGGATCAGCTCAGTTCTGTCGGCATTGCGTGCAATCCGAGCGGCCGTGTGGGGCGCCACCACCGAAACCGTGTTCAGCGCGCAAAGGCCGATGGTCACGTCCTCGATCAGCGCTTCGGAGAGCATCGGCAAGGCACCCACATCGGTCTCGCCCGGCGGCAGCAGCACCAGACGGGGCAGGGGACCAGGAACTCGAACGTCGCCGTCGCTGAGCGGCATCGCAACGCTCTGCGCAGGTTGACCACCTGCAAAGATTTTGCGGACCTCTGCCAGCGCCTGGACATCAAGGCCGATATCGAATTTGCTTTCCAGCTGATGTTTGCTGGTCTCGAAAAGGCGGCGCGCTTTCTCCAACTGTCCTTCGGACTCGTAGGCATCGAGAAGGATACGACGAATGTTCTCGTCATCCGGGGCCTCGCGAAAAATCCTAAGCGCCGCCTCCTTGATCAGGCTCACATCCTCTCGCGACCGGGCCGCCGGCAGCGCCGTCTTCAGCGCATCCACCAAGATTGCCATATGCCTGTCGCGCTGGCCGGCGATCCATTGCCGCGTACCGACGCTTTGGTCGGCGAGCCCCGCCAGGAAATCCTGGCGAAGGATAGTAACCAGTCGCCGCAGCTTGCCAAGGGCGTCGTCGCTGTCGTGATTGACGAGTTCGGAGAGATCACCAGCAAATGCGTCCGGCCTGACCCGCACACCGGTCGCCGTGAAGATCAGAAGTTCGGTACCGAGCTGGGTCTGACGCGCCTGGACACGCGATATGGTCTTGCGCAGGTTGGCCATGATGTCAGAATTGTCATGGCTGTCCCACAAGAACCGCGCCAGCGCCGAGCGCGGAAATTCGCTCCCAGCCCCTTCGCGCAGATCACGGTCCAGCAAATAACAAATCGCCAATAGGCCCTTTTCCGGAAAAGCCGCTGGTTTCCCGGCCGGGTCGATCAACCGCAACTCACCAAATGACTCGAGCCGGAGTTTCATGCGAATATGCCTGACTATTCTCCAAGCGGAAGGCTGATATCCGCTGCGGAGGCGCCCAATGTTACACTGCGGCTTTCCGTCTGCGCCATTGCCTTCACCAGTGCAATGACTGATTCACGGATTTTCCGGTCGGCAATCTTCAGAAAAGCACGATTGAGCACCAATCCCTCTTTCGTTCTGAGGAATTCGACGACGGGATCGGTGTTTGCGGGCAGTTCCAACCCTTGCAACGTCAACGGCTCGGAATTTTCCTGTTCAAAGAAGAAGCTCGGCGACGTATGAAGCACCTCGGCTATGCGCTGCAGACGGCTCGCGCCGATGCGGTTGATGCCCTTCTCGTATTTCTGAACCTGCTGGAAGGTCACGCCGATTTGGTCGGCAAGCCGTTCCTGGCTCATTCCGAGCAACTGCCGGCGCATTCTTATGCGCGCTCCGACATAGCCGTCTATCGCATTCGGTGTCTTGACATTCATCGTGTGTTTTCAGCCTCAATCGCATTTTCCATCACCGCAGCTGTAGTATCTCGCGCCCCAGTTTTCCATGGTTGTTTTTACATCGTAGGCTATATACGCCGCGATGGCGATCGATTGTGGTATGAAAGCCCCTCAAGTCAGAGGTGAAGCGACGCAGCCTTAGGCTGCAAAAGGGCAAATCGAACAAAAGCCGTACCGATCCTGATGAAATGGGACTGTGATTACCCCCTGGCTTACGCTAAATGCACTTCATCGACCGTCGCTTGATCATCTCTCCCAGCCCCGATCGCCCGACATCCATCGAACAAAAGCGACGCGGCACGGCAACCAACCGGGCCGTTCAGGAGGAATGTCCATGGCAACCGTTGCCGAGACCGCGCCCCGTTTCCAAAAAACAACGATGTCCATCCTGGTGGCGGTCAGCTTCTGCCATATGCTGAATGACATAATGCAGTCGCTGCTCGCCTCGCTCTACCCGCTGTTCAAGGCGAACTACGATCTCGATTTTGTTCAAATCGGCCTCCTGACGATGACCTTCCAGGTCACCGCTTCACTGCTGCAGCCACTGGTCGGCGTCGTCACCGACCGCTGGCCGATGCCCTATTCCCTGCCAGTCGGCATGGCGAGCACCTTCTGCGGCCTCATCCTGCTTGGCAACGCCGGCAGCTTCGCATTGCTGCTCGTCGCCGCCAGCCTGATCGGCTTCGGTTCGGCGGTCTTCCATCCGGAATCCTCGCGCGTCGCCCGTCTTGCCTCCGGCGGTCGCCACGGTTTTGCGCAGTCGTTCTTCCAGGTCGGTGGTAATGCCGGCCAGGCGCTCGGCCCGCTGCTCGCTGCCTTTATAGTGCTGCCGCTCGGCCAGCACAGCGTCTCCTGGTTCGCCGCCATCGCCATGGTCGGCATGGTCGTGCTGAGCTGGGTCGGCAACTGGTACATGAGCCACAGGCGCCAGAACGCCAGCAAGCCGGCGGCAAGCCGGACCCTGCCGCTGCCGCAGAACAGGGTTGTCTGGGCGCTGCTGATTCTCGTCCTGCTGACGGCAACAAAGAATGTCTACATGGCGAGCGTGTCGAGCTATTTCACCTTTTATGTCATCGACAAGTTTGCGCTGAGCATACAGCAGGCACAGCTGATGCTCTTTCTGTTCCTTGGCTCGGTCGCCGTCGGCACGTTCCTCGGTGGACCGATCGGCGATCGCTTCGGCGCCCGTTTCGTCATCTGGTTCTCAATCCTCGGCGTCATTCCTTTCGCGCTTCTCCTGCCCTATGCGAACCTTTTCTGGACCGGCATCCTCAGCGTCGTCATCGGCCTGATCTTCGCTTCGGCCTTCTCGGCGATCGTGGTCTTCGCCCAGGAACTGGTGCCTGGGCGCGTCGGCCTGATTGCCGGCGTCTTTTTCGGCTTTGCATTCGGGGCAGGGGGGCTTGGCGCAGCATTGCTCGGCAGTTTCGCCGATACTCACGGCATCGACTTCGTCTACCGCGTCTGCTCCTACCTGCCGCTGCTCGGCCTCCTGACGGTCTTCCTGCCGCGCATTCCCAAGCAGAAACCTGCCTGAGGCGATATCGCCCCGGACGGTATCGAGCCCGAAGCATCAGGCGATTTCAGACGCTATGATCACTCACGGGATGAACGTATTTTTCTCTTCCCATAGGGCGGGAGGGATCACCATTCCTTTAATCCACTATTTTTATAGATAATATTCGTCCGATGATACCGCCGGTCTCGGCATGATATTGGAAGGAAACGGCATGTCTGCTTACAAACTGGTTGGCCTTGCGGGTAGCTTCAACCGCCCCTCGAAGACCTTAGCGCTTGTCGAAAACATTGCCGGCCTCGCCGGTGCGACATACGGCTTCGACAACACCCTCTACGACCTCACCGATGTCGGCCCCTCGCTTGGCCAGGCGCTGCGCCGTGACGATCTCGACATTCGCGCAAAGGAAGTCATCGACGACATCGTCAATGCCGATCTGCTGGTCATCGGAGCGCCGACCTACAAGGGCAGCTATCCCGGCCTCTTCAAGCATCTGATCGACCTGATCGACCCGCATGAGTTGCGCGCCAAACCAATCATCATCACCGCGACCGGCGGCGGCGAGCGCCATGCACTGATGGTCGAGCATCAGTTGCGCCCGCTCTTTGGCTTCTTCATGTCGCATACGCTGCCGACGGCCGTCTACGCGTCCGACCGCGACTTCACCGATTACCGTGTCGCATCCGAACCGCTTTCCAACCGCATCACCGAGGTTGTCGGTGAGCTCGCGGCCTTCTTTCCCAGCCGGGGTCACGCTCTTATCGCTGCCGAATGAAGAGTGTCGGAACTTTAAAACGGCGCCCGCTGAGGCGCCGTTTTCGTTTTTAGGACCCATTCGGAAGCCGTCATGGTTCACAAATTTGATGGAAATTTATCCTGCCGATATCGATGGCAGGGCAAGAGTTTTTCCGACCCTTCCTCCACATCAGACATTCGTGCTTCGCGCCCGATAGGCGCATTTGCCATGATCGGCCAGCTCGGGGCGCTTGGCCTCATTCAGTCAGACGGGATATAAAATGACCAAGAATAAAAATCACGGCCTCCACCTTTCGCGCCGCGCAACTCTTGCCGCCGTTTCCGCCGCCGCGCTCTTTGCCTTTGCAGTGCCCGCTCCCTCCTTTGCCGAGGATAAGTCGATCAAGGTCGGCATCATGGCCGGCGAAGAGGAAGACATCTGGCGCGTGGTCACGAGCGAGGCTGCCAAGAATGGCCTCAAGATCGAGACCATCACCTTCAACGACTATACGCAGCCGAATGAAGCGCTGGAGCGTGGCGAACTTGACGCCAACGCCTTCCAGCACCAGCCCTATCTCGACAACCAGATCAAACAACACGGTTATCATATCGTTCGCGTCGGATATACCGGGGTCTGGCCGATCGGCCTCTACACCAAGAAGTACAAATCCGTCGGCGAGATCCCCGAAGGCGCGGTCATCGGCGTGCCTAACGATCCCTCGAACGAAGGCCGGGCGCTGCGCGTTCTCCAGAGCGAAGGGTTGATTAAACTCAACGACGGCACAGGCATTCTGGCAACGGTCGCCGATGTCAGCGACAACCCGAAGAAGATCGAGATCAAGGAACTCGATGCCGGCATCGTTGGCCGTTCGATCGATGATCTGGACGCCGGGGTCGTCAACACCGACTGGGCGCTGAAGAGCGGTCTTTCGCCGGCCGAGCGCATTGCCCAGGAGCCGATCGCCGATAATCCCTACCGCAACTTCATTGCCGTCAAAGACGAGAATAAGGACGCCGAGTGGGTCAAGACGCTTGTCTCTTCCTATCAGAACGATACCGTCAAGGCCGAGTTCGACAAGGTCTACAAGGGAACGGGTCTCAGCGCCTATTGACCCGAAATTGGGCCGGGGTTAAGGCCTGCCGAGAGGCGGTCCGGGGGTTCTTGCCCGGGCCGCCTTCCGTGTTTGCAAGGAAAAACACATGAATTCCTTTGTTTCCACCACGGTGATCGAGGCACAGCCGCAAGCGGCGGTCGAAGAAGTGGTGAGGCTTAACGACGTCAAGCGGCGGTTCGGAGCCACGGCCGCCCTTGACGGTATTTCACTGACGGTCAGAAAAGGCGAGATCCTCGGTATCATCGGCCGTAGCGGTGCCGGCAAATCGACGCTGATCCGCTGCCTGAACGGCCTGGAGCGCGCCGATAGCGGCGAGATCCTGATCGAAGGCCGCGACATCACCGGACTTGCAGAACAGGAACTGCAGCCGCTGCGCCGCCGCATCGGCATGATCTTCCAGCACTTCAACCTGCTTTCGGCCAAGACCGTCGAGGAAAACGTCGCGTTGCCGCTGAAAATCGAGGGCATTGCAAAGAACGAGCGCTTAAAACGGGCGTACGAGTTGCTCGATTTGGTCGGTCTTGCCGACAAGGCGAAAGCCTATCCCTCATCGCTGTCCGGCGGTCAGAAACAACGCGTCGGTATTGCCCGGGCGCTTGCGGCACGCCCAGCACTGCTGCTGTCCGACGAGGCGACGTCGGCGCTCGATCCGGAAACGACCCGGTCGATCCTGGCGCTGCTGAAGGACATCAACCGTAAGCTTGAACTGACCATTCTGCTGATCACCCATGAGATGGAAGTGGTGCGCGGCATTGCCGATCGCGTGGCGGTCATCGATGCCGGGCGGATCGTCGAGGAAGGGCAGGTATGGTCGGTCTTTGCCAACCCTAACGCTGATATCACCGCAAGCCTGCTCGGCGGCATCCGTCCGCAGCTTCCGGATCACATCGCCAGCCGGCTGTCGGCAACAACAGGCAGCGACGCAATCCTCAGCGTCGATCTCGCCGGACCTGAAGCGCAGGGTGCGCTGTTTGCCGAACTCTCGGCGGCGCTGCCGCATTCCTTCCGGCTCGTGCATGGCGGCATCGATCATATTCAGAACCAGCCGGTGGCGCGGTTCTTCATCGCCATTCCCATGCGCGACCCTGCGCTTGCCGGAAAGGTCGAACAATTCCTGACGGCCCGGTCCGCCCGGGTGGAGGTGCTTGGTTATGACACCGATCATGCTTGAACTGCTTGTTCGCTCCCTATGGGAGACGATCCTGATGACTGTCGCCTCGGGCGTGATATCACTCGCCGCCGGCCTGCCGCTCGGCCTTGCGCTGGTGGCAACGGCACGCGGCGGCATCGCCGAAAACCTCTGGATCAATCGCGTGCTCGGCGGCATCATCAACGGCTTCCGCTCGGTGCCCTTCATCATCCTGCTGGTGGCGCTGATCCCGCTGACGCGGCTGATCGTCGGCACCGCACTCGGCACATGGGCAGCCATCGTGCCGCTCGCCATCGCCGCGACGCCCTATTACGCCCGTATCGCCGAAGTGTCGCTGCGCGAGGTCGACCGTGGGCTGATCGATGCCGTGCGCGCCATGGGCGGCGATCGCTGGACGATCATTCGAGAGGTGCTGGTGCCCGAAGCGCTGCCGGGCATCGTCGCCGGTTTCACCGTCACGCTGGTAACGCTGATCGGCGCCTCGGCGATGGCCGGCGCGATCGGCGCCGGCGGCCTCGGCGATCTCGCCATCCGCTATGGCTATCAACGTTTCGAAACCAATGTGATGATCGCGGTGGTGGTAGTACTCATCGTCCTCGTCTGCGGCATCCAGTGGCTCGGCGACCGGCTGGTCGCCAAGCTGGATCATCGATAGATCAGCGCCGGTATCCGGCAGCGGGATGAGCGGCGGGCAACCTGCCGTTCCCGCCGCCGAAGAGCTTCTGCCGCAATGGCCCTTCGGTATAATCGGCCTTGAAGACGCCGCGCTCCTGCAGCACCGGCACCACCAGATCAACGAAATCGCGCAGGCTCTCCGGCGCCACTGTCCGTGCCAGGTTGAAGCCGTCGATGCCGCCTTCCTCGATCCATGTCTCGAGGTGATCGGCGACCTGCTGCGGCGAGCCAACCATCGGCTTCATCCGGCTACCGAGGACCATCTGGTCGATGATGTCACGTGGTGTCACCGGCTTTGCCGCCTGTTTGGTGATTGAAGCAAGTGCCGATTGATTGGCGTTCGTCGACCTCTGATCGATGACCTCATCCAATCCATATTTCGACAAGTCGATGCCGATAGAGGCAGAGTAATGCGCAAGCGAGGCCTCGACGCTCGAATGCCGGCGATAATCCTCAAGCTTGTCGTGTGCTTCCTTCTCAGTCCGCCCAACGACGACGCTGATCAGGTTCAGGATCTTCAACGCGTCGGCGCCGCGGCCGAACGCCGCTGCCTTCGCCCGCAGCGCATCAACGGTCGATCTCGCAGCCCTGGGAATCGGACTGGCGATGAAGACACATTCGGCGTGTCGTGCGGCAAAATCCTGCCCGCGGGCCGAAGCGCCGGCCTGGAAGAGCAGGGGCGTGCGCTGCGGAGACGGCTCGCAGAGATGGATGCCCTCCATCCGGTAATATTTGCCGTTGTGACTGACAGCTCGCACTTTGGAGGGATCGGCATAGATGCCGCCCGCCTTGTCGCGCAGAACCGCATCGTCATCCCAGCTGCCCTCCCAGAGCTTGTAGACGATCTCGAGATATTCCTCGGCGGCGGCGTAGCGCGCATCATGTTCCGGGAGCTTGTCGAAACCCATGCTGCGGGCAGCGCTGTCGAGATATCCGGTGACGATATTCCAGCCGATCCGCCCCTTGGTCAGGTGATCGAGCGTCGACATGCGCCGCGCCAGCAAAAAAGGCGGCTCGTAGGTGGTGTTGACCGTTACGCCGAAACCCAGATGTTTGGTGACATAGGCCATCGCTGAAATCGGGATCAACGGGTCATTGACGGGGACCTGCGCCGCCGTCTCGATCACCGGCGCCGGACTGCCCTTGTAGACGTCATAAACGCCGACGATATCGGCGAGGAAGATGCCGTCCAGCTTGCCGCGTTCGGCGGTCCTGGCGAACTCCGTCCAGTAATCGAGATCGGTATAGTCCACCGACCGGTCCCGCGGATGTGTCCACAGGCCATGGTTGATATGCCCGACGCAATTCATGTCGAAGGCATAGATCTGCATTGTCTTCATGAGACGAGTCCTGACGAGGGAATAACAATCAAGGATTTGTATCGCACGGCGATCCTGTGGAATGGTAGGGTGCGGAAGAAAAAGCCGGAGAAAACGCATGACGAAGAAGACGCTGTCGGATTGGACGGAGCTCGCGCAGAAGGAATCGCGCGCCTCGCCAGAAACCCTGACCTGGCAGACGCCGGAGGGTATCGCCGTCAAGCCGCTCTATACGGCCGAGGATCTCGAGGGCGCCGATCACCTTGGCTCGCTTCCCGGCTTTTCGCCCTTCACCCGCGGCCCGCGCGCGACGATGTATGCCGGCCGGCCCTGGACGATCCGCCAATATGCCGGCTTCTCGACGGCAGAGGCATCGAACGCTTTTTACCGGAAGAATCTGGCCGCCGGTCAGAAGGGCCTCTCCGTCGCCTTCGATCTCGCCACCCACCGCGGTTATGACAGCGACCATCCGCGCGTCGAAGGCGATGTCGGCAAGGCGGGCGTCGCGATCGACAGTGTCGAGGACATGAAGATCCTGTTCGACGGCATTCCGCTTGCCGACATGTCCGTCTCGATGACCATGAACGGCGCCGTCATCCCGATCCTCGCCTCCTACATTGTCGCCAGCGAGGAGCAGGGCGTTTCGAAGGCCGATCTGTCGGGCACCATTCAGAACGACATCCTCAAGGAGTTCATGGTCCGCAACACCTATATCTACCCGCCGGAACCGTCGATGCGGATCGTTGCCGACATCATCGAATATACGGCAAGGGAGATGCCGAAATTCAACTCGATCTCGATCTCCGGCTATCACATGCAGGAGGCTGGCGCGACGCTCGTCCAGGAACTCGCCTTCACGCTTGCCGATGGTCGGGAATATGTCAGGGCGGCGATCGCCAAGGGGCTGAGTGTCGACGATTTCGCCGGAAGGCTCTCCTTCTTCTTCGCCATCGGCATGAACTTCTTCATGGAGGCGGCCAAGCTTCGTGCCGCCCGCCTGCTTTGGACCCGGATCATGGAGGAGTTCCAGCCAAAGAAGGCTTCCTCGCTGATGTTGCGCACCCATTGCCAGACCTCCGGCGTCTCGCTGCAGGAACAGGATCCCTATAACAACATCATTCGCACCGCCTTCGAGGCGATGTCGGCCGTGCTCGGCGGCACGCAGTCGTTGCATACCAATTCCTTCGACGAAGCGATCGCGCTGCCGACCGAATTTTCGGCCCGCATCGCCCGCAACACTCAGCTGATCCTGCAGCATGAAACCGGCGTCACTAGGGTGGTCGATCCGCTGGCTGGCTCTTATTACGTCGAGAGCCTGACGAAGGAGCTCGCGGAAAAAGCCTGGGCGCTGATCGAGGAGGTGGAGGCGCTCGGCGGCATGACGAAGGCCGTCAACGAGGGTCTGCCGAAACGGCTGATCGAGGAAGCAGCCGCGCGGCGCCAGGCGGCCGTCGACAAGGGCGAGGAGGTCATCGTCGGCGTCAACCGCTACAGGCTCGACAACGAACAGCCGATCGACATTCTGGAGATCGATAACAGTGCGGTGCGCACAGCCCAAATCAAACGCATCGAGGAAACGAAGCGGCGGCGTGATAGCAACGCCGTGCGCGAGACGCTGGCGAGGCTGATGAACACTGCACGCAGCGGCAACGGCAACCTGCTCGAAGCCGCGATCGAAGCGGCGCGAGCCCGCGCTACGGTCGGTGAGATATCGGATGCCATGCGCGAGGCCTTCGGCGATCATGCCGCCACGCCGGAGGTCATCACCGGCGTCTATGGCGAGGCCTATAGCGACGAGCCGGAACTCGCCGTGCTGAAGGCCCGCATGACGGAGGTGACGGAAGCGATGGGGCACCGGCCGAAGATCATGGTCGCCAAGCTCGGCCAGGACGGGCACGACCGGGGCGCCAAGGTGATCGCTTCAGCCTTCGGCGATATCGGTTTCGACGTGCTCGCCGGCCCGCTGTTCCAAACGCCTGACGAGGCCGTCGAGATGGCGCTCGGCGAAAAGGTCAATGTCGTCGGCGTCTCGTCGTTGGCGGCCGGTCACAGAACGTTGCTGCCGCAGTTGATCGACAGACTGAGAGCGCAGGGCGGTGACGATATCATCGTCGTTTGCGGCGGCGTCATCCCGCGGCAGGATTATGAATTCCTGCACGAACACGGCGTTGCGGCCGTGTTCGGTCCGGGCACCAACGTCCTCGAAGCGGCAAACTCCGTCCTCGACCTGCTGCAGGGCAGGCGGCGGAACCAGTAAGAGGGCGTAGCGTTGTTTTCCCGCTAAACGCTAGACTAATGGAGAACAAAGGGGGAAAGCGTTTATGCGCCCTCATCAGATAGCCAGATCCGCAATTGGCCGACGGGCTTGAAACCCAGCTTTTTCATTTCGTCTAGCACTTCACCGCGATCATATCCGACAAGGGGCAAATCGGCTGCAAAAGCGATAGTAGCCAATGAAATTGCATCCTGGAAGGCCTGAGGCGTACCAGCCAAACTAAAAATATTGGAGATGCCTACAACCTGCGGCGATCGATTTGCGATGCATCCCGCATCAAAGCCGTCGCCGGCCAATCGACCGTAGATGTGCATGTCGGGATCGGAAAGCAGGGCAGGTGTGAAGACGTTGGCATCGGTCGGGCTACCAGACTCTTTCCAGGAACGTTCCCAGCGATCCAGCGCTGCCGCCTCGCGAACGCGTACCCAACCTTGAGGCGCACTCGATGAGCTTTTATGAGGTTCAACCCAAATCCATGATGCGGAAAACAACAACCGGAACCCGTTGTTGTTGAGATCTAGCTTGGAAAAGCCGTCTTTGATACCAGGTCGCCGTCCTAGCCGATCTGTCAGCCGATCGATTTCAATCAGCTGCTCCTGTGTTGCATCCCGGTCGAGTGTCGTCATGTTGGAATAGTATGGAGGTGCGATTGCATCACTTGACCAAAACGCACTGGTTCGCTGATCAGGCAATCCATGGGCACGGAATATTGCCCGGTACAAGTCGGCATTGTTAGCGGCACAAAACCGCACTTTTTCTTCATCTGAGCGTTTCGGGATACCGCTTTGTAAAGAGCTATCTGTCATAGCAAACCTGTTGATCAGAGCGGCTGACACCAAGCCGATACATTTCGCGACAAGCTGTGCGCTCAATAACTTATAGCAATCCGCGCTTCGCCAGATTGCGCATCAGCGCCGAAATGCCGAAGGTCCAGGGTGGGCATTCGGTGGAGAGACGCACAGTGTTGACGAGGGCGCCGAGCCCTGCCGAGGAGATCTCGACGACATCGCCGATCTTGTGAGTGAAGCCCTGCTTCTGCGCGTCGCGGTCCTGCGTCGGCGCAAACAGTGTGCCGAGGAAAAGCATGAAACCATCCGGATATTGATGATGGGGGCCAAGCGTCTGCTTGACGAGATCGGTCGGGTCGCGGCTGATCTGCGACATCGAACTCTTGCCGTGCAGCACGAAACCGTCCTTGCCTGACACCTTCAGGTCGAGTTCGGCTTTGCGCACATCATCGAGGCCGTAACCGGCATCGAATAGCCGGATGAAAGGACCGATCGAGCAGGAGGCGTTGTTGTCCTTGGCCTTGCCGAGCAGCAGTGCCGAACGCCCCTCGACATCGCGCAGGTTGACGTCGTTGCCGAGCGTCGCCCCCTTGATTTCGCCGCGGCTGTTGACGGCGAGCACGATTTCCGGCTCGGGATTGTTCCAGGTCGAGATCGGATGCAGGCCGACATCAGCGCCCCAACCGACGGAAGACAGCACGGGCGCCTTGGTAAAGACTTCGGCATCGGGACCGATGCCGACCTCGAGATATTGCGACCACATGCCCTCGTCGATCAGGGCCTGCTTGACCTTGGCGGCTTCCTGTGAACCAGCCTTCAGATTGGTGAGGCTGCCGCCGATCAGCGTGCTGACGCGCTCACGGATCGAGGCGGCGCGTTCCGGATTGCCGGCGGCCTTTTCTTCGATGACGCGCTCGATCATCGACTGAGCGAAGGTGACGCCGCAGGCCTTGACTGCCTGCAGGTCAACAGGCGCAAGCAGATAGGGACGCGCTTCATCCGGTGCTCCGGAGCTGTTGGCGGCGATCTCCTCCACGGAGCCGACCGCCTTGCCGCCTGCAGCGCGGACAAAGGCGGCGGCATCCTGTCTCTCGAGCAGGGCGCTCAGCGTCGGCGCTTCGCGCGACGTGATGTCGACCAGCACTCCGTCGCGAAGTGTCACGACGCTCGGCCCGCCAACCTCGGGATTCCAGATGCGGCCGACAAAAAGACCGGCCGAAGCGGCAGCATCGAAAAGGGGATGAGACATGGCAATCTTCCATCACAGGCGAGCGGGGAGCGCTCTTTAAAATTTTTCGGAGTCGTTGCCGCTCTCCAGCCCAGCGGCGGCCGAAATCGATCACATTCATGGAGATCGAGCAAGATACGGCTAGGAAAAAGACTTTCACGTGAGCGGATCGAACGGCGACCTTCTGGCGGATTGCAATCGCCGAAAGCACGCAAAATAACTATTTAGATACAAAATAATCATTATACTTCATATACTTAATTCATGACATGGCCGTTTTCGCCTCTTGTCTTGTCTTGACAGACGCCAGCTTTCGTTATCTGTTTTGCCCGACATGGAGGAGGCTGGCCTCGGCGGGCCGGATGAACATCCCAGGAGGATATTGCAGCGATGTTGAGATTTGCCGTCGTCGGAATCGACCATGGGCACACGTTCGATCACGTGAAGGGATTGCTTGCCTCAGGCGGCGAGTTCGTCGGCTATTGCCCGCAGACTTCGGTGCCGGCATTGCGCGAGGCCTTCGAGAAGACCTATCCCGACGTGCCGCAGATCGACCGGGAAAAGCTGTTCGAGGATCCGTCGATCGATGTCATCTGCATTGCCGCGATCCCACGTGACCGCGCCGGGCTTGCCGTCCGCGCGATGAGGTCGGGCAAGGATGTGATGACCGACAAGCCCGGCGTGACGACCTTCGCCCAACTGGAAGAGGTCAGGCGGACCGTCGCCGAGACCGGCAAGATCTTCTCGATCTGCTTTTCCGAGCGTCATTGCGTGCGCTCCGCTGTCAAGGCCGGCAAGCTTGTCGCCGAAGGCGCGATCGGCAAGGTGATCCAGACGCTCGGCGTCGGCCCGCACCGGCTGCAGCTCCCGACCCGACCGGACTGGTTCTTCGATCCCGAAGCCTTCGGCGGCATCATCGTCGATATCGCCTCGCATCAGGTCGACCAGTTCCTGTTCTATACCGGCTCGATCACAGGCGAGGTCATCGCAAGCTCGATCGGCAATTTCGGCATGCCCGACAAGCCTGATTTCCAGGATTTCGGCGAGGTGCTGCTGCGCTCCGACCGAGCGGCGGGTTATGTTCGCGTCGACTGGTTCACCCCGGAGGCGTTGCCGACCTGGGGCGACGGCCGCCTCACCATCCTCGGCACCGAAGGCTATATCGAACTACGCAAATATATCGATATTGCCGGCCGGCCGGGCAAGGATCACCTGTTCCTGGTCAACGGCAAGGAGATGACCCACATCGATTGCAGCGATGAAAAGCTCGACTATTTCGATGCTTTCACCGCCGATGTCGGCAATCGCACGCAGACGGCGATGACGCAGGATCACGTTTTCGAAGTCTGCCGCCTTTCGCTTGAAGCCCAGACGAAAGCCGCGCGGATCGGCGCTCGCTGAGGAGGATATCATGACCAGGAAATTGCGCGTCGGTGTCATCGGCGCAGGCATCGCTGCGCGGCATCTGGCCGGCTTCGGCTGGAACGAGGAGCTTTTCGAGGTTCCCGTGCTCTGCTCGCTCGACGAGGAACGCGGCAGGGCTCTGTGCGAGGAGTACGGCATCGGCGAGTATACGCAGGACGCAGATTCGCTGTTTGCCCGTGATGATCTCGATATCATCGACATTTCGACGCCGCCGAGCTCGCATTTCGAACTCTGCCGCAAGGGCATCGAATCCGGCAAGCACGTCATCTGCGAGAAACCGCTGTTCGGCTCGATCGCCGAGGTCGACGAGATGGGCCGCATCCTCGCCCGTTTCCCCGGCAGGAAGCTGATGCCGATCTTCCAGTATCGTTATGGGTCTGGCCTGCAGAAGCTGAAGCTGCTGATCGAAAGCGGCCTCGCCGGCAAGCCGTTCCTGACGACGATCGAGACCCATTGGTGGCGCGGCCCGGATTATTACGCCGTGCCGTGGCGCGGCAAATGGGCGACTGAACTCGGCGGCGGCCTTCTCGGCCATGCGATCCACGCCCATGACATGCTGAACTATGTGCATGGTCCCTGCGCTGAAGTGTTTTCCTATGGCGCGACACTGGTCAACCCGATCCAGGTCGAAGATACGGCAGCGCTTTCGGTCAAGATGCAGAATGGCTCGCTGGCGACGCTGTCGATGACGCTCGGCTCGCGCAAGGAGATCTCGCGGTTGCGCTTCTGCTTCAGCGATCTCGTCGCCGATAGCATCCTCGAACCCTATACGATGGGCCGCGATCCCTGGGTCTTCACCGCAGGAACGGAGGACCATCAGGCGCGGATCGACGCGGCGCTCGCCGCATACGTGCCCGGCGAGGACGGCTATACCCGTCAGTTCGAGCTCTTCCATAAGGCGATCGTCGAGGATACTGCGCCGCCGGTGACGCTACAGGATGCCCGCAATTCGCTGGAGCTGGTGACGGCCGCCTATTTCTCGCAGCGCACCGGTCAGCCAACGCCGATGCCGATTGCCGCCGATCATCCGCTCTATCGATCCTGGCTTCCGGAAGAAGAGCGGCGCGCGGCTGCCGGCTAGAACAGGATGATTTCAGGCCGAATCGGCCTGAAATCTGAATCCTCTTCTAAATTAAATAGTTAGAGCATGATGTTGTCCGAAAACCGCTCACACTTTTCGGCATCATGCTCTGAGCAGGGAAGGGCGCTCTCATGCTGAAATCCTTCGAACATGTCGGCATGACGGTGAGCGACATGGACCGCACTGTGGTTTTTTACTGCGGCCTGCTCGGCCTGCGCCTGCATCTGCGCAAGGTCATGGCCGACGGCTCTGAGATCGCCTTCCTCGATGCCGGCGGCGGCATGCTCGAAATCTTCGCACCGGCGGGCGGTGCGGCAAGGGCAGTGGATGTGCCGGAGGCTACCGCCGGCCTGCGTCATCTGACCTTCCTGTTCGAAAATGTCGACCAGACCTTCGCCCGGCTGGAAATGGCCGGCGTCGAGATCAAGGAGCGGCCGCGCCTGGCAATCAATGCCGAGGTGCTTCACAAGGTTGCCTTCCTGCGCGATCCCGACGGCATTCAGATCGAACTTGCCGAGAAACGGTAAGCCGTCAGCGCAAGCCGGGTCTGCCGATCGCCCTGGTTCGCGCGGTCAGCCCCGTCAGGAGATGCGCAACCAGCCGCTTGAACATCCGTCGCCATTCTTCGCTCCTCACGCTCAGCTCGCCAACTTGACGCGAATATAGCTCCGCCAGCCGCCGAGCGAGGTGATGTCTTCGGCGCCGTTCACCGCATGTGCCTCGCAAAGAAAACCGGAAACGCTCGTGCCATCGTCGAGCGCCACCTTTCCGATGCCGAGCGGCGCCGGGATCTTCTGGACGAAGCGGCCGAAGGCATCGGCCGGCAGTGCCCAGATCTCAACCTCCAGACCGCGGCCCTTGTGGCCAGGTTCACGGATGAGGCCTGGCTTCGGCGGCACCGTGTCCGGCAGCACGAAGAGACGGTATTCGCCAGTCGTGTTGCAAGTCTTGATCAGCCGACCGCCGGCGCCGGTCAGCTCATGATTGAGCGGCATGCCGGTCAGATGCGCGCCGACCACGACGATCTCGACGAAGCCGTCATCGACAGCCGCAACACGGCTGGCTTCGGGGATGGCCGCCTGCCGGTCGATGCCCAGTCCGGAGCGTGCCGCGCGATGCAGCGCATCGGCGAGCGGCGCCAGCGCATCGTCGGTAAAAGCAGACGCGATCACGGTAACGCCGCCCGGCAAACCGTCTTTTCCGAAGCCAGCCGGAACGGCGATCGCCGCGCAATCGAGCAGGTTGACGAAATTGGTGTAACGACCGAGACGGCCGTTCAGCACCACAGGATTGGCGAGCATGTCAGCGACCGTGTAGGTGGTCGGTGCGGTCGGCAACAGAAGAACGTCCGCCTTTTCCCATTCGGCTTCGGTTTTGCGGCGCAGTTCTTCCAGCCGGTAGCGGCCATTGAAGGCCTCGACCGCGGTCTTGCCCCTGGCGCCCTCGATAATCCCCCGCACCGTCGGATCAAAATCGGCCGCATTCGTGGCGAGGAAGGTCTCGACCGCCGCAAGGCGCTCGGCGACCCACGGCCCGTCATAAAGGAGAGCGGCGGCCTCGCGGAACGGCGCGTAATCGAAAGGCACGATGGTCGCGCCGAGCACTCTGGCCCGCTCGATCGCCTGGTCGTAGAGCGCCTCCACCTCCTTGTCGCCGAAGAACTCACGCTCGGCGTCGGTGAGGACGCCGATGCGCAACCTCGACACCGGCAGGTTTGCCGGCTTGGCGCGACGGGAGAAAGGATCGGCGGCATCGAGGCCTTCGGCGACAGTGCGGATCGCAACGCCGTCACCGACGGTCGCGGCAAAGATCGTAATGCAGTCCATGCTCTTGCAGGCCGGAACGACGCCGGTGTTCGGCAGAAGGCCTGGGGTCGGCTTGATGCCGACCAGATTGTTGAAGGCGGCAGGCACGCGGCCGGAGCCCGCCGTATCCGTGCCGAGCGCGAAGGCGGCCAGGCCGGAGGCGACCGTGACCGCAGATCCGGAGCTCGAACCGCCTGAAATATAGGCCGCATCGAAGACCGAACGCGGTGCGCCATAGGGCGAGCGTGTCCCGTTCAGGCCGGTCGCGAACTGGTCGAGGTTGGTCTTGCCGATGATGATGGCGCCGGCCGCCTTCAGCCGCGCAACGACGGTGGAGTCCGCTTCCGGCCGATACTCATAAGCCGGGCAGGCGGCGGTCGTCGGCAGGCCGGCGGCATCGATATTGTCCTTCACCGCAAAGGGCACGCCCCAGAGCGGCAGGCTGTTTGCCTCAGGCGCGCGCGTCATCAAGGCTTTCGCGGCAGCGCGCAGCTCTTCGTCGGGCACCGGCGTGATGAAGATCGCCGCATCCTTCGAGGCGGCGCGGCGCGTTATCACCTCTTCGATGGCATCGAGCGGCGTCAGGCCGGATTGATAGGCGGCGCGAAGGCTTGAGAGATCGAGAATGGTCGGCAGCATGTCAGCATTCCTCCAGGACGACGATAATATCGCCGGCTTTGACGTTTCTTCCCGGCCCGGCGCGCAGATCGCGGACGCGGCCTGGCGCATGGGCGGTGACGTTGATTTCCATTTTCATCGATTCGATGATCGCAAGTGTATCGCCGGCCGCAACCGGGGTGCCCGGCTCGACCAGCAGTTTCCAGATATTGCCGGGCACTGCGCTGGCGACGCCGAAGCAGCCGTCCGGAATATCTCCATCCGGGCTTTCGCCGGCGCCTTCGTCGGTGACGAAGCTGTCGAGGCCTGCTTCCTTCCAGCGCTGGCGTTCGGCATCGAAGGCTGCCTGCTGCATCGTCTTGAAGCGGCCGATCGACACCGAATTCGCCTGCAATTCCTTCTCATAGGCGGCATAGGAGAATTCGGTCTCCTCGATCCTGATGGGATAGCCGCCATGCGGGAAGGCGGCGCGCGCCTCCGTCAGTTCCTGGTTACTGACCGGGAAGAAACGGATCTGGTCGAAGAAGTTCAGCAGCCAGGGCTTGCCCCTTGCAAAGGCCGGCGTCTCCCGCCAGGTGTTCCAGACCTGGATGGTGCGGCCGAAGAGCTGGTAGCCGCCCGGCCCCTCCATGCCGTAGATGCACATATAGGCGCCGCCGATGCCGACGGCGTTCTCAGGCGTCCAGGTACGGGCCGGATTGTACTTCGTTGTGACGAGGCGGTGGCGCGGATCGGTCGGGGTCGCAACCGGCGCCCCGAGATAGACATCGCCGAGACCGAGCACGAGGTAACTCGCATCGAAGACGATGTCGCGCACCGCCTGCTCGTCGGGAAGACCGTTGATACGGCGGATGAACTCGATATTCGACGGACACCACGGCGCGTTCGGGCGCACAAGCTCCTGATACTTCCGCATCGCAAGCTCCGCATCCGGATCGTTCCAAGAGAGCGGCAGATGCACGATGCGGCTCGGCACCTTGACATCCTGCGCCGCCGGCAGCGTCGCTTCGATCTCGGAGAGCAGCCCGAGCAGCCGCTTTCGCGTCAGTGTCGTGCCGTCATAATGGATCTGCAACGAACGGATGCCGGGCGTCAGATCGACGACGCCGGGAAGACGGGCCTCGACGATCGCCTGCATCAGCAGATGCACCCGCAGCCGGAGCGCAATATCGAGCGTCATCGGCCCATATTCGACGAGCAGATTGTCGTCGCCCTGGCGGCGATAGACGACGGAAACCGGGCCGTCCTCCCTGATACCGACGATCGGCGAACCCGTCTCTTCCGCGACCCGCCGCACTGCCGGGCCGGCCATCGGGTCTTCCGGCCGCGCCACGGCGTGGAAACGGATACGGTCGCCGGGCTTGAACTGGCCCATTTTCCACTGTTCGTCGCGAGCGATCACCGCCGGGCAGACGAAGCCGCCAAGGCTCGGGCCATCGGGGCCAAGAATGATCGGCATGTCGCCGGTGAAATCGATCGCCCCGATCGCATAGGCATTGTCATGCAGGTTGGACGGGTGCAGTCCGGCCTCGCCGCCATCGCGGCGCGCCCATCGCGGGGCGGGACCGATGAGGCGCACACCGGTGCGGGCGCTGTTGAAATGCACCTCGTAGGCTGTCGAGAACAGCGTCTCGATATCGCCATCCTCGAAGAAGTCAGGTGCGCCATGCGGGCCATAGACGACGCCGACATCCCATTCGCGTGTCAATGCGGCTGGCTCCGTCGCTGGCGTCGCCGGTTCGGCCGGCGCCTGCCGGTCGAAATGCAGCACATGGCCCGTCTTCAGCGTGCCGGTGGCGTTGCCGCCGAACTGACCGAGGCCGAAAGTCGCCCGGGAGCCGAGCACAACAGGCGCGGCAAAACCGCCGGCGACTGCGAGATAGGCGCGCTGCCCCGGCCCTTCGATCGTGCCGATCGACAGAACTTGGCCAGCCCGGATCGTCACCGGCTCGTCATGCGGTACTTTTACGCCATCGCATGCCATTGGCATCCGGGCACCGGCCAGCGCGATGGTCTGCTCGGCATAAAACCTGAGCGTCGGGCCGGAGACCGTCAACTCCAGTGCGGCCGTCACATCGGCATTGCCGACCAGGCGATTGGCATGACGGAAGGAGCGCTCGTCCATCGGACCGCTCGGCGGCACACCGACATGCCAGAGGCCGAGCCGGCCCGGCAGTTCCTGGATGCTCGATTGCGCGCCAGGCGTGAGAACCTCGACGACATCGGGAACGAAGGCGAAGTCGCGCAGCGCCGTCGTCGCCACCTTGGCGCCGGCAAGCAGTTCGGAAGCGGCGATGGTTCTGAGATAATCGAGATTGGTCTCGATGCCTGATATCGATGTCGCCGCAAGTGCTACCTTCAGCTTTTCGATCGCCGCAGGCCGGTCCTCCGCCGCCACGATCAGCTTGGCGAGCATCGGATCATAGAAGGGCGTCACCTCGGTTCCCGTCTCGATCCAGCCGTCGACGCGGGCACTTTCCGGGAAGATAACCTCAGTCAGCAGGCCGGCGCTCGGGCGGAAATCGGCATGCGGCATCTCGGCATAGATCCGCATCTCGATCGCCGCACCCTTCGGCGACAGCGCCTCGGCGCCCGAGAGCACGTCCTCGCCCGCCGCCTGCCGGATCATCCATTCGACGAGATCGATGCCGAAGACGGCTTCCGTCACCGGATGCTCGACCTGCAGGCGGGTATTGACCTCGAGAAAATAGAATTCCTCGCGCTGGGGATCGTAGATGAATTCGACCGTGCCGGCGGATTCATACGAGACCGAGCTTCCCAGATCGACCGCCGCCTTGTGCAGCCGCACTCTGGTTTCGGCGGAGAGGCCGGGGGCAGGGGTCTCCTCGACCACCTTCTGGTTCCGCCGTTGCAGCGAGCAGTCGCGTTCGCCGAGCGCGATCACCCTGCCCTTGCCGTCGCCGAAGATCTGCACCTCGACATGGCGCGCTTCGGCAACGAAACGCTCGATATAGACGCGGGCATCGCCGAAGCTGGCCCGCGCGGTCCTCTGCACGCTTTCGAAGGAGGCCTTCAGGGCCGCCGCATCGGCGCAGAGCTGCATGCCAATGCCGCCGCCGCCGGCCGTGCTCTTCAGCATGACGGGGTAACCGACAGTCTCGGCCGCCGAAAGCGCCGCCTCAACGCTCTGCAACAGATCGGTGCCGGGCAGCAGCGGCACGCCGCTCGCTTTCGCCAGTTGGCGCGCCGTATGCTTCAGGCCGAAGGCCGACAGCTGCTCCGGCCGCGGGCCGATGAAGGCGATACCTTCGGCGGCGAGCCGCTCGGCAAAGCCGATATTCTCCGAGAGGAAACCGTAACCCGGATGCACGGCTTGCGCTCCCGTCGCCTTGCAGGCCGCGATGACGGCATCGACGTTCAAATAGCTTTCGGCAGCTGGCGCTGGACCCAGGCGTACGGCTTCGTCGGCAGTCAGCGCCGGCTTCGAGAAGCGATCGGCATCGGAATAGACGGCGACCGAGGCAATGCCCATCCTCTTCAATGTGCGGATGACCCGGACAGCGATTTCGCCGCGATTGGCGATAAGGACCTTGGTGAACATCGATCAGTCCTCGCCATCCCAGATCAGCACCCGGATCGGCGTCGGATCGAAGCCGTTGCAGGGATTGTTGATCTGCGGGCAGTTGGAGATGACGCAGAGCACATCCATCTCCGCCACCAGTTCCACATAGTCACCCGGTGCGGAAATGCCGTCGACGATGGTCATCTCGCCGTTCGGCTTGATAGGCACATTCATGAAGAAGTTGATGTTCGGCACGATGTCGCGCTTGCTCATGCCGTGCCTGGTCACTTCGAGCACGAAATTGTCGCGGCAGGCATGCAGGTATTTCGTGCCGTGGCCGAAACGCACGGTGTTGCTCTCGCAGGAGCAGGCGCCGGCTGATGTGTCGTGCCGGCCGCAGCTGTCGGCCGTCATGACAAGCATGACGTTGCCTTCATTCGATATGATCTTCGTGCCGGTGCCGATATAGGCGCCACCCTGCGCCCGCATCGTATCCTGGTTGGAGTAACGCTCGGCAAAGTCATTGGCGCGATAAAACAACGTGTCGATCGCCTGCTGGCCGTAGCTGTCCTCGATGCGGATCGTCTGACCTTTGCGCACGATGCCGGACCATGGCGCTTCGGCCGGAATGAAATGATCCTGCACGGCATTTTCGAGGCGGCGCGATGCGGCGGTCTTGATGAAATCGGTCATCGGCATCCCTCCTCAGGCCAGCATCGATGCGTTGTTCTCGAAGCCGCGAAAGGCTTCGGCGGTCGCCGTGCGCGAGAGGTCGTCGGCTGCGGGCACAGGTGACCGAAAGCGCGTGACGATCACCGGCTTCGACTGATAGACCGGGTCGGGATCGAGCGGATGCGGGCAATTGGAGAAGCCGACGATCATGTCCATCTCGGCGCGCAGCTCGGCATAATCGCCGCTGTTGGAAAGCTTGCCGCGCCAGTGGAAGCCGCCGTCATCGTCGACGCGGACGGGGGCGAAGAGATTGAGAATCGCCGGAATGTCGCGCCTGGCAAGGCCGAGTTTTCCGGTGATGAGCACGAGATTGTCGCGGGTATTGCGGGTCTTGACGCCGGGGTATCTGGCGGCGTTGGAGGCAGCCGTCGATCCGCCCATCAGGCAGTCATGGGCGCCGGAACTGTCCTCGATCAGCGAAAACATCACCCGGCCCATATCCGAGAAGATGACGCGACCCTTGCCGAGCGCCGTCGTCCACTGCACCTTGACCGTATCGACGAGGTTGAGTCTTTCGCTGGTGTCGGCGGCATTCCAGGCAACGAGCGCCACGGTCGAGCCGCCTTCGCCCTGATCGATGCGGATGGCCTCGCCGCGCTTCAGCGCTGTCGACCAGTACCAGCCGCCGGGGATGGTTTCCTGGTGGATGATCGCGGCCGCATCGATTGTGGACACGGGCAGGGGGCTCGGCGCCGGCAGGGCCTTCGGCGCAAATTCCAGCCCCTTCTTCTGATGTTCCTCGTAACGCTGCCGGTTGGCGGCGATCTCTTCGGGCGAACGCCTTACATGCATCATGGTTTTTCTCCTGACGGACTGGAAGCCGGGTCGTCCCGGCGAAGGCCCAGAGAAATGACCGGGCCGTCCCGGTCGGGGCTGAAGATGGAGGGCGTGCCGGCAAGCCTCGGCGGCCAGATCGAAATGTCCTTGGTGATCGTCGCGCCGTAGCGCTCCTTCTCCTCCGGGCGGTCACGCCGGCGCTCGAAGGCGACGACGCGCGTCGCCAGCGTGAAGGCCTCGCGCATATCGTGCGTCACCATGACGACGGTCATCTGCGTTTCGTGCCAGAGGCGCTTCATCAATGTGTGAATCTCGGCGCGGATGCCGGGATCGAGTGCGCCGAAGGGCTCATCGAGCAGCAGCACTTTCGGCTTCATGATCAGCGCCTGCGCCAGCGCCAGGCGCTGCTGCATGCCGCCGGAAAGCTGCGCCGGATATTTGTCCTCGGCGCCGGAAAGGCCGACTTCGGCAATCAGCCGCCGCGCCTCGTCGACGGCGCTGCGCCGGGCGGCGCCGAAAACCTTGGCCTTGTAACGGGAAGCGGAGAATTCCCGCCCGAGCAGGACATTGCCGAGCACGGTCAGATGCGGGAAGACGGAATAGCGCTGGAAGACGACGCCGCGGTCCGGCCCCGGCTCCTGCGGCAGCGCTTCACCGTCGAGCCGGATTGTGCCCCGTGTCGGCCGCTCCTGGCCGAGCAGCATGCGCAGAAACGTCGTCTTGCCGCAGCCGGACGGACCGACAAGGGCGACGAAGGAACGCGAGGCGACGGTCAGCGACACGTCTTCGAGCACGATCTGGTCGCCATACTCCTTCCAGACCTTTTCGATCACCAGTTCGCTCATGCCTGCTTCTCCAGCTCAGACCAGGGGAAGACGGCGATGCGGATGCGATCGAGGACATAATTTATGATCACGGCGAGCAGCGTGATCCAGACGACATAGGGAAAGATAATGTCCATCGAGAGATAACGGCGCACGAGGAAGATGCGGTAACCGAGGCCGGAATCCGACGAGATCGCCTCGGCCGCGATCAGGAACAGCCAGGCGGGACCGAGCTGAAGCCTGAGACAGGTGATCAGCCGGGGCAGGATCTGCGGCAGCACGACGCGAAGGCCGATCTGCCAGGAGGAGCCGCCGAGCGTTTCCGCCTTGACGATCTGTTCGCGCGGCAGTTCCAGCGCCTTCAGCGCAAGGTCGCGGATCATCGTTGGCGCGACGCCGATCACGATCAGCGCGATCTTGGAGGCTTCGCCGAGCCCCATGGCGATAAAGAGGATCGGCAGCAGCGCCAGCGGCGGCACCATCGAGATGACGGCGACAAAAGGGGAGAGCAGCGCCCTGAGATAAGGCAGCATGCCAATCAGCATGCCGATGACAAGGGCAGTGATCGTGGAGATGCCGAGGCCGGCAAACAGCCGGATCAGGCTCGCGCCGGTATCGGACCACAGCAAGTATTGGCCGGTGCGCGGATCGGCGATGAAGGCCAGGCGGTCGATCGCGTCGGCAAAACCGGCAAGACCGGGCAGCAGCTTGTCGTTGGTGTTTTCCGCCAGCCGTGCCGCCGAGCCGAAAGTGTAGGCAACGATCAGCAGCACGAAGGGCAGCAGCGTCAAGGCAAGCTGTGCGCCCCGGCTCGGCCTCGTGTTGATCCAGCGCATGGGGAAAGCTCCGCTGATGAAAGGTTGGGCGGCGCGGGCAGGGCCGCGCCGCTGCTTGGACATCGCTCAGAGCGAACTGTCGGCGGCCGCCTTCATGTAGGTCTCGGTGAAGCGCAGCTTGACGTTGCCGCTGTCGCCGAGAACCTTGCCGTCAGGCATCTCGATGCCGATGACGTCTGCCGACGGCGCGCCATTGCCGAGCAGGCCCTTCTCGAACAGGAAGTTGCGGACGAGATCCATGGTCTTCGGCAGGCTGCCCGAGGCTGTGAAAGCAACGGCATCGGTCGGCTTGGCAAACAGCTTGGTGGCTGCAAGCTGGGATTCGAAGCCCTTGAGATCGGTGCCCGATGCCTGGCCCATCGCCTCGCGCGCAGCCTTGCCGTCGGCACTGTCGGCGGTCAGGAGCGCTGCGGTCTCATACCAGATGCCGGCGAGCGCCTTGCCGAAATTCGGATTGTCCTTCAGCACGCCGGTGTTGGCGACCATCAGATCGATGATCTCGCCTGGCACCTGCGAGCTGTCGAAGACTTTCTTGGCCGTGGGGTCCTCGAGTATGGTCGAGACCAGCGGGTTCCAGGTGACGACCGCGGTTACGTCAGCCGTCTTGTAGGCAGCGACCATATCGGCATCGGAGGTGTTGACCACCTTGACGTCGCGCTCGGTCATCTTGATGCTTTCGAGCGCGCGGGCCAGCAGATAGTGCGAGACGGAGAATTCTACGAGATTGACGTTCTGGCCTTTGATGTCGGCAAGGCTCGCCTTGTCCTTGAGGATGACGGCATCATTGCCGTTCGAGAAGTCGCCGACGATCACGGCTGTCGTATCGACGCCACCGGCAGCCGGGATCGACAGGCCGTCCATATTGGTGAGGGTCACGGCATCGAAGGCGCCGGCGGTGTACTGGTTCATCGATTCGACGTAGTCGTTGAACTGGGTGACCTCGATCTTGATGCCGTATTTGTCGGCCCATTTCTTGACGATGCCGTGATCGGCCGCGTAACCCCACGGCATCCAGCCTACATAGATCGACCAGGCGACCTTGAAATCGGTCTTCTGTTCGGCCTTCGCGATGGAGCTGAGCCCGAGCGTCAGGGAGGCCGTCAGCGCGGCCATCGATAGGATCTTCGAAAAGGTCTGCATTGAAATTCCCCTTTGCTTTTCTTCAAAAGGGATCGGCAATGACCATCGTGCCGCCAATCCCTTGGCTTACGAGGTCTCCCGGGCTTTTATCCCGCCGTGCACCCGACGGGATGTCTCCCCCGCCGGTGGCAGCTCTCGGACCAGCCGCGCCTTGCGACGCCGGAACCCTAGCCACCAACTCTGCAACTATCGAAGCAAAGTGCGTGCCAAACCATAAATCATTGATTTTATTGAGAGTGCGCTGGCATCATCTCTCACAGAAAATGCATAGTGCATGCACTTGCACAGAAAATGTGCGCATTCTGCCGCCGCCTTAGGCGCTGCTAGTTTCGGAAGGCGCCGGCGGGAACCGTCGTCACCAGTCGGATATCGCGGCGGAAGTCCGATGGCGACATGCCGGCGATGTGGCGGAAGGATTTATTGAAGGCGCTGATCGAGCCGAAGCCGCTGTCCATTGCCACCTGCAGCACGTTGGCGCCCTCGCTCATCAGCATCGCCTGGGCGCGCGACAGCCGCAGCAGCGTCACATATTTGCTGAGCGTCATACCCGTCGATCGCTTGAACAGGTTCATCGCATATTTCGGATGCAGGTCGGCAGCGCGGGCGATATCGACCGAATCGATGTCGTGCAGGAAATTGGCGGCGATGAAATCGCACATGCGGGCGACGCTGCGCGAAGAATGCGAATGCGGATGATCACCGTCGAGATTGATGGCTTGCGACGTCATCGAATAGGGTTCGAGCGCGATACGCTCGATGCGCAGCAGCAGTTCGTCGACGGCATGCTGGGCCTTGGCGGGATTGCCTGAGTTGGCATAACGGAACCAGCGGGCGAAATTGTCGACGTCGGCGGCATCCGTTGCCGAAGTCAGCAGTGTCTCGCCCTTCATCAGCCGACTGGAAATGCTGATCGGCAGGCGCAGCCGGAAGAAATAGACGAGCGGCAGATGCGCGCCGGCATAGAGCGAATCATCGGAGGATTCGTCCATCTGATGCGGCTGCCCACCCCAGAAGAGACACATTTCACCGGCGTTCAGCCGGAATTCGTGGTCGCTCATGCGATAGTGGACGCTTCCGCGAATCACGTAGTTGACCTCGACCTGCGCGTGCCAGTGCGGCATCGCCATCACAGGCGGGTGGGCATGAAACATTTGCAGCGCCGTCGGCGACCCCTCGATGCTGCTCGCTCCGGGCTGATAGATTGCCCGCACGCCAACCTTACTTTCCGCCAAATTCATATTCCCTTTTTAGGAGACAGCCGCTCCCTGACAGTTAGTTTAACCGGGTTCGTGAAAGGACGGCAATTGAAAAGGGAGGATTTTCAATGCGCTTCAAACTTCTGGCTGCCACCGCAGCTGTCGCACTGCTTGCTTCCGGCTCCGCATTCGCGCAGTCGGCCAATCTGACCATCTGGAGCTGGAATGTCGCTGCGTCGGCATTGAAGTCCACGCTTCCAGGCTTCAACAAACAGTTCCCCGATATCAAGATCACCGTCGAGGACCTTGGAAACAGCCAGGTTTTCGACAAGACGCTCGCTGCCTGTGCAGCCGGCGGCGACGGCCTGCCTGACATCGTCAGCATCGAAAATTTCGAGGCTGAAATCTTCTGGAGCCGTTTCCCGGATTGCTTCGCCAATCTGAAGGAACTCGGCTACACGCCCGAGATCCAGGCGAAATTCCCCGATTTCAAGCGTACCGAGCTTGAGGTCGGCGACGTCGCCTATGCCATGCCCTGGGATTCCGGTCCTGTCGCCGTCTTCTACCGCCGCGATCTCTACGAAAAGGCGGGCGTCGATCCGAGCACGATCAACACCTGGGACGATTTCATCGCCGCCGGCAAGAAGATTTCCGCCGCCAATCCCGGCGTCGTCATGGCGCAGGCGGATTTCAACGGCGACAGCGAATGGTTCCGCATGCTCGCCAACGAACAGGGCTGCGGCTATTATTCGACCGATGGCCAGAATATCACCATCAACCAGCCAGCCTGCGTCGCCTCGCTTCAGAAGGTGAAGGAAATGAAGGACGCCGGCACGCTGACGGCGGCCAACTGGGACGAAAAGATCCAGGCCAATACCGCCGGCAAGGCCGCAAGCCAGTTGTATGGCGGCTGGTATGAGGGCACAGTGCGCTCGACCTCTCCCGATCTCAAGGGCAAGTGGGGCGTCTACAAGATGCCGAGCCTGACGGCCGACGGCCCGCATGCGGCCAATCTCGGCGGTTCGTCGCTCGCCATTTCGGCAACCTCGGCAAACAAGGAAGCAGCCTGGAAATTCGTCAACTACGCCCTCGGCACGAATGAGGGCCAGATCACCATGCTGAAGGAATTCGGCCTGGTGCCATCGCTGCTTTCGGCTGAAAAGGACCCCTTTATCAGCGAACCGCAGCCCTATTGGGGCGGTCAGAAAGTCTGGGCCGATATCCTGGCGACGCTGCCGAAGATCGTGCCGAGCCGCGGCACCGCTTTCCAGAGCGACGCCGAAGCCATCTTCAAGGCAACGCAGACGAAATTCTTCGCCGGCGGTTATCCCGATGCGAAGGCAGCCCTCGACGATGCCGCCAAGCAGATCGCTTCGGCGACCGGGCTTCCAGTGGCACAATGAATGACGATGCCGGGCGTTTCAGGCGCCCGGCGTTTCCCGGTCATTCGTTCGTGAGGAGGAGGCTTGATGCCGTTCAGAACCCGGAGCGCCTATGCGTTCCTTGCACCCTATCTGCTGGTCTTTGCCACCTTCTGGGTCTGGCCGATCATCAATTCGTTCCTGATTTCTTTTCAGAACACCCGCATCAACCCGTGGAAATACAGTTTCCAGGCCAATTGGGGGCGGCTGTTCTACGACCCGGCCTTTTACAATGCCCTTTATAACACGCTGATCATCCTGGTGATCCAGGTGCCGGTCATGATCGGCCTTGCGACCGTCATGGCCGTGATGCTCAATTCGCCGCTCTTGAAAGCGCGCCCGCTCTTCCGCTTTGCTTTCTTTGCGCCCGTCGTCGTCGGCGAGGTCGCCTATGCAGCGGTATTCCGGCTGATGTTCAGCCTCGATTTCGGCATCATCAACAAGCTGATCTCCGCCGTCGGCCTCAGCCCGGTGTCCTGGTTCGACAATGCCAATGCCGCCATGGCGCTGATCATCCTCGCCGTCACATGGCGCTGGGCCGGCTATAACGCCATCATCATCCTTGCCGGCCTGCAGTCGATTCCGGACGATGTCTACGAGGCAGCGACGCTCGACCGGGTGAGCAAGGTACAGCAGTTCTTTCATATCACCCTGCCGCTTCTGAAACCGATCATCCTCTTCTGTGTGGTGCTCTCGGTGATCGGCACCATGCAGCTCTTTACCGAGCCTTTCCTGATTACCAATCGCGGTGGTCCGGGCGGCGGCACGGAGACCCTTGGCCTGTTGCTCTACCGCCAGGGCTTTACCTCGTTGAACTTCGGCTATGCCTCGGCGATCGCCTATACGATGGCGGCCCTGGCCGTGGTCATCTCGCTTCTCAATCTCTGGGTCGGGAGGGATCCGAAATGAAATCCAGGTCGCAATCCCTTCTCATGCGCCGGATCGCGCTGCACGCCGCACTGGCGCCGCTTGCGGTAATCTGGCTGTTTCCACTTTGGATGATGTTCGTCTTCTCGACCATGCCCGACAACGGCATCTTCAGTCCCGACATCGTGCTCTGGCCATCCACCAACTTCATCGAGAATTTCAAGAACCTGCAGGCCGATACCGATTTCGTCGGCGCCATGGTGATTTCCGTCGGCGTCGCGATCATCTATACTTTCCTGTCGGTGATGCTGACCTCGATGGCAGGTTGGGCGTTGGCGCGATACCGTTTCGTCGGCCGCTCCATCGTCATCGCCATCATCATCGGTACGATCACGCTGCCTTTCTCCGTGGTGGTCATCCCGCAATTCATCATGGTGGCGCGCGAATTCCGCCTCGCCAACACCTGGGTGGCGCTGATCGTGCCGCCACTGTTCAACTCGCTCGGCGTGCTGTTCATGCGCCAATCCTTCTCGATGATGCCGGGTGAGCTTTTCGATGCGGCCCGCGTCGAGGGCGTCAAGGAATGGCAGATCTTCCTGCGCATCGCCCTGCCGCTGGCGCGCCCGACCATGGCGGCCTTGGCGATCATCCTCTTCCTCGCCTCGTGGAACAACTACCTCTGGCCGCTCCTCATCAATTCCAGACCGGGAATGATGACGGCGCCGGTGGCATTGGGAACGCTGATCGGCCTCACCAAGGTCTCCTGGGGCGGCATCATGGCTGGAGCAGTGCTGCTAACGGCGCCGATCCTCGTCATCTTCGTGGCTCTCCAGCGCCATTTCATCGCCGGCATCGCGGCCGGCGCAATCAAGTAAACGGGGAGCTGCATGGCAGAGCTTTCACTCAGCAATATCGTCAAGCGCTTCGGCGGCTTTGAGATCATCCATGGCGCCAATCTGGAGGTGAAGGACGGCGAATTCGTCGTCTTCGTCGGCCCGTCCGGCTGCGGCAAATCCACGCTGCTGCGGATGATCGCCGGTCTCGAGGACATCACCTCCGGCGAGCTTCAGATCGGTGGCAGGATCGTTAATGACGTCGAGCCCGCCGATCGCGGCATCGCCATGGTTTTTCAGTCCTATGCGCTCTATCCGCACCTGACCGTCGAAGAAAACCTGAGCTTCGGCCTGCGGATGAACGGCAATCCGAAGGCCGATACCGAGCGGCGCGTGAGCCATGTCGCCGAGATCCTGCAAATCACCGAGCTGATGAAGCGGCGGCCGAAGCAGCTTTCCGGCGGTCAGCGCCAGCGAGTTGCGATCGGCCGCGCCATCGTCCGCGAACCGGAGGTGTTCCTGTTCGACGAGCCCTTGTCAAACCTCGATGCCGAACTGCGCGTGCAAATGCGTGTCGAGATTTCCAGGCTGCACAAGAAACTCGGCACGACGATGATCTACGTCACCCACGACCAGACGGAGGCGATGACACTCGCCGACCGGATCGTCGTGTTGCGCGCGGGCAATATCGAGCAGATCGGCGCACCGCTCGATCTCTACGACGATCCCGCCAACCAGTTCGTCGCCGGCTTCGTCGGATCGCCGAAGATGAATTTCCTGAAGGCCGTGGTGGTCGAGACGCAGCCGGGCAGGGCGGTGATCGCGCTGGAAAGCGACGCCAACATGCGCCTGCCGCTGCCCGTCGCCGATCCGATCGACGCCGGTGCGAAGGTGACGCTTGGCATCCGTCCCGAACATTTCGTCGATGCGGGTATGGGCGATGCCGATCTCACCGTCGCGATCGACGTCGCCGAACATCTCGGTAACACCAGCTATATCTATGCCGCGATCGAGTCCGAGCAGTTGATCATCGAGCGGCCGGAATCGCGCGTCGCCGGCAATCGCGAGACGCTGATGGTCGGCCTTCCCGCCAGCCGCACGTTCCTTTTCGACAGGGCCGGCAAACGGCTTCGCTAAACCACAATCCCAAGGCAGAAAGACGAAAGAGGTTTCTATGACTTCCGATCAACCGATCCGCTGGGGCATCATCGGCCCCGGCACCATCGCCCGCACCTTTGCCGACGGCGTCGCCCATTCGCGTACCGGCAAACTGGTGGCAATCGCCACCCGTAATCCGTCCAAGCCGGGACTTGCAGAAAACTTCCCCGGCGCCCGCATCGTCAATGGTTATGAGGCGCTGCTTTCCGACCCGGAGGTCGATGCGGTCTATATCTCCGTGCCCCATACCGGCCATGCCGAATGGGCGATCAAGGCCGCGCGCGCCGGCAAACATATCCTCGTCGAGAAGCCGATCGCACTTTCGGCCTATGATGCCGAAGCCGTCTATTACGAAGCCAAGAAGGCCGGCGTCTTTGCCGGCGAGGCCTTCATGTACCGCGTGCATCCGCAGACGGAAAAGCTGATCGAACTCATCAAGAGCGGCGTCATCGGCACTGTCCGCATCATCCGCTCGAGCTTCGGCTTCAACATGGGCAGCTATAAGCCGGAACACCGGCTTTTCGCCAACGATACCGCCGGCGGCGGCATTCTCGATGTCGGCGGTTATCCAGTCTCGATGGCGCGGCTGATCGCCGGCGCCGCAGAGGGCAGGGCCTTCCTCGAACCGGAGAAGGTTTCGGGCGTTGCCCATCTGGGACAGAGCGGCGTCGATGAATGGGCGTCCGCCGTGCTCAAATTCCCGAACGAGATCATTGCCGAAGTCTCCTGCTCGATCATGGCGCAGCAGGATAACGTCTTGCGCATCATCGGCTCCGAGGGCCGGATCGAAGTCGCCGACTTCTGGTTCGCCTCCGGCCACAAGGGTGGCGTCGGCAAGATCGAGATCTTCAAAGGCGGCAAGCAGGAGACAATTGAGGTCAGGGAAGACCATTGGCTCTATTCCTTCGAGGCGGATGCGGCGGGTGATGCCATCCGGGCCGGCAGAACCGAATTCAGTTCACCCGGCATGAGCTGGGCGGATTCGATCGGAAACCTGCGCGTGCTCGACCAGTGGCGCGCCTCTGTCGGCCTCGAATATGGCGTCGAAAAAGCGGAGAAACGCACGGCCAACATTGCCGGCGGCGCGGTGACGCGGGGCAACAGCATTCCGCAGCGCCAGATACCCGGCATTTCCAAGCCGGCCTCGGTCGTGACCCTCGGCTTCGAGTTCTTCCCGAACTTCGCCGCCGCCTCGCTGACGCTCGACGCCTTCTATGAGGCCGGCGGCAATGTCTTCGATACCGCCTATGTCTACGGGGCCGGCAAGACGGAAGCGATCTTCGGCGACTGGCATACCAGCCGCAAGGTGCCGCGCGAAGAGATGGTGCTGATTGGCAAAGGCGCGCATTCGCCGCTCTGCTATCCCGATATGATCGCAAAACAGCTCGACCAGTCGCTCGCCCGACTGAAGACCAACTATGTCGATATCTACTTCATGCATCGCGACAATACCGACGTGCCGGTCGGCGAATTCGTCGATGCCATGGATGCCGAGGTCAAGCGTGGCCGCATTCGTGGTATTTTCGGCGGTTCGAACTGGACGCGGGCGCGTTTCGATGAAGCGATCGCCTATGCCGAAAAGACCGGCAAGGCGGCGCCGGCGTCGCTTTCCAACAACTTCTCGCTCGCCGAGATGCTCGATCCGATCTGGGCCGGCTGCGTCGCCGCGTCCGATGACGATTGGAAGAAATGGCTGAACGAGAAGCAGATCCCGAACTTTGCCTGGTCGAGCCAGGGCCGCGGCTTCTTTACCGATCGTGCCGGCCGCGACAAGCGAGACGATGAAGAGATCGTGCGGGTCTGGTATTCCGAGCGGAATTTCGGTCGCCGCGACCGTGCCATCGAACTGGCCAACAAGCTCGGCCGCAATCCGATCCACGTCGCGCTTGCCTATGTGATCGCCCAGCCCTTCCCCGTCATACCGCTGATCGGGCCGCGCACCGTCGCCGAATTGGAAGACAGTCTTTCCGCGCTCGACATCCGGCTGACGCCCGAAGAGGTGAAGTGGCTGGAAGGCTGATGAAGAGAAAAGGGCGCGGTTCAAGCCGCGCCCTTTCCATATCTACTTCAGCGTCTCGGACGCCCTCTTTCTGGCTGCGTCGTCCATCAGCTCATACCACATGGCGTTGAGGACGGCGAAAGCGGCTGCCAGCGGCAGGCCGAGGATCCATGCAAAATACCACATCGTTTCGTCTCCCTTAGTAAGCGTGGCTGTTTTTGTCGGTGACGGATTTCTCGTCGACCTTGCCCCATAGAACTTTGTAGACCCAGGCCGTGTAGGCAAAAATGATCGGCAGGAAGATCGCCGACACCACCAGCATTATGAACAGCGTCATATGGCTGGAGGATGCATCCCAGACCGTCAGGCTCGATCGCGGATCGAGCGAGGAGGGCAGGATGAACGGGAACATCGAGAGGCCAACCGTCGAGATGATGCCGAAGATCGCCACCTTGCTGAAGAGCAGCGTCATTACCTCGCGCCTTGCCCGCATGGCAATGAAGGCCAGAGCCGCGCCCGCAAAGCCGAGGACGGGTGCCGCGATCATCCACGAATGGGCGCTGTAATTGGCAAGCCACGCGCCTTTCTCCAGCGACACGGTCTTCAAGAGCGGATTGGAAGGCCCGATGGTGCTGATATCGCTGGTGATGCGGTAACCGCCAACGCCGATCCACAGGAAGAGGCCGCCAAGCGCGAAAAGCACGATGGCGGCAAGGGCGGCGATGCTGCCATAACCTCTGGCACGCTCGGCAACCGGGCCACTTGCCTTCAGTACCAGCCAAGCTGCGCCATGCATCGTCAGCATGGCTAGGGAAAGCAGGCCGCAGAGCAGCGCATAGGGGTTGAGCAGAGCAAAGAACGAGCCTTCGTAGAAGATCCGCATGTCGTCGGCAAAGCGGAAGGGCACGCCCTGCAGCACATTGCCGACAGCAACGCCGAAGATCAGCGACGGCACGAAGCCTCCGATGAAGAGCGCCCAGTCCCAGCCGGTGCGCCAATTGGCGCTTTCGCGCTTCGACCGGTATTTGAATCCGACGGGGCGTAGGATGAGCGCGAAGAGGATCGCGAACATCGCCAGATAAAAGCCCGAGAAGGAAACCGCATAAAGCGGCGGCCAGGCGGCGAAGATGGCGCCGCCGGCGAGGATCAGCCAGACCTGATTGCCTTCCCAGGTGGCGCCGATGGTGTTGATCGCCACGCGCCGTTCCGTATCGGTCCGGGCGACGAAAGGCAGAAGCGTGCCGACGCCGAGATCGAAGCCGCCCGTCGTCGCAAAGGCGATCAGCAGCACGCCGAGCAGCACCCACCAGATGAGACGCAGGGTGTCGTAATCGAGGAGTTCGTGAAGGATCATGGCGGTCACTCCGCGGCCGGGACGAGGGTTTCGGAAATCAGCACGGCTTCCGGCTCGTCGTCCGGCTCCGGCCCTTGCTTGATCGCCTTGATCATCAGGCTCATCTCGATGACGATCAGCACCGTATAAAGTGCGCCAAAACCGATAATGGTCAGAAGCACGGTGCCGGCACCAAGGCTGGAGACGGCGGCAGCCGTCGGCAGCACGCCTTCGATCACCCATGGCTGACGGCCGAATTCGGCGACGACCCAGCCGAGTTCGATAGCGACAAAGGGCAGGGGGATCGCCAGCACGGCAATCCGCAGAAGCAGTGGATATTTGTCGAGATGGCGGCGCGCCGACAGCCAGAAGAAGGTGGCGGTCAAGAGGATGAAGAACATGCCGAGGCCGACCATGATACGGAAGGACCAGAAGAGCGTCGGCACGTGCGGGATCGTGTCCCGCGCGGCCTGAGCGATCTGCTCGTCGGTCGCCTGGCGCGGATCGTCGACATAGCGCTTCAAAAGAAGCCCGTAACCGAGATCATGGCCGAGATCCTCGAAGGAACTACGCACCTCCTGCGCCACCTGATCCTGCGCTGGCGCGGCACGGATCTGCGTCAGTGCATCGTAAGCTTTGATGCCATCGCGGATGCGAGTTTCGGCCTGCTGTTCGAGCTTGTCGATGCCCGGGATCTCTGTTGTCAACGACCGTGTGCCGATCAGCCCCATGACCCAGGGGATGTGCACGGCGAAATGCGTCTCGCGCGCTTCCTGATCCGGGAAGCCGAAGGCGGTGAAGGCAGCCGGAGCGGGCTCCGTCTTCCACATGCCCTCGATCGCGGCAAGCTTCATCTTCTGGTTTTCGGTGGCAAGATAACCGCTCTCGTCGCCGAGCACGACGACGGAGAGCGCCGAGGCGAGGCCGAAGGAGGCGGCGACCGTCATCGAGCGCTTGGCAAGTTCGATATGCCGGCCCTTGAGCACATACCAGGCCGAGACGCCGAGTACGAAGATCGAGGCGCAGACATAACCTGCCGATACCGTATGGACGAATTTCGCCTGGGCGACCGGATTGAAGACCACGTCGAAGAAGCTTGTGATTTCCATGCGCATCGTCTGCGGATTGAGCGCCGATCCCACTGGATTCTGCATCCAGCCATTGGCAATGAGGATCCAGAGGGCCGAGAAGTTCGAGCCGAGCGCCACCGCCCAGGTGGCGACGAGATGGCCGACCTTCGACAGCTTGTCCCAGCCGAAGAAGAACAGGCCGACGAAAGTCGCCTCGAGAAAGAAGGCCATCAGGCCTTCGATTGCCAGCGGCGCGCCAAAGATGTCGCCGACATAATAGCTGTAATAGCTCCAGTTCATGCCGAACTGGAATTCCATGACGATGCCGGTGGCGACGCCGATCACGAAATTGATGCCAAACAGCGTGCCCCAGAATTTCGTCATCTGCCGCCAGATCTGGCGGCCGGTCATGACATAGACGGTTTCCATGATCGCCAAGAGTACGGACAGGCCGAGCGTCAGCGGCACGAACAGGAAGTGGTAAAGCGCCGTCAGTGCGAATTGAAAGCGCGATAGCGCAACGATATCTAGTTCCATTTGTCTTTCTCCCACGGTCCCACGGGGTACGGAGCGTTCCTCAGCGCCGGTCGGCGCCTGAGGGCATGCGATTTGCTCAGTCCGGCCGAAGCCGGTCGAGCGCCTTTTCGAACGCCGCCTCTCCACGGCGCGAAACCTCTAGGATGCGGCCGCCTTCGATGACGGCGATGCGGTCCGCGATAACAGCCTCACGGCGGATATGCGTGGCGATCACTAGCGAGCGGCCTGCCGCCATTGCCGAGAGACGTTGGAGGACATCTCGGGCGGTGGCGCCGTCGAGGCCTTCAGTCGGCTCGTCGAGCAGCCACAGCGGCGTGTCGCGCAGGAAGAGCCGGGCAAGCGCCAAGCGACGCGACTGGCCGCCGGAAAGGCCGAGACCGCCTTCGCCAAGTGACGTATCGATCCCTCGCGGCATGGCCTCAACATCGGCAAGCAGACCGGCCGCGGCGAGCACATCCAGAAGACGGGCCTCGCCTGCTTCCGGGTTCGCAAGGGTGAGATTGCCGCGCAGGCTGTCCTCGAAGAGTTCCGTCCGTTGGGTCAGCAGCGTCGTCGTCATCGCGGCGACGCTTCCCGTCTTCGCCGGCAATTCACCGGAGAGCAGAGCGAGCAGGCTCGACTTGCCGGCGCCGCTGCTGCCGACGACGGCAAGGTGTTCGCCCTGTCGAAGCACAAGTCCTATACCCTCGAGAACCGGTACGGCGGAGTTTTCATGGAAGGCGGACACGTCAGCCAGCGAAAAGGCGTATCCCGGCAGTGGCGGCGCCAATGGTTCGGGAGCCGCCGTGGCGGTCAGCCGCGGCACAATGCGCCTTGCCGCCAGCAACGTCCGCCCAAGTTCCAGAGCACCGCGGCGCAACGCCGTAAAGGGTTCGACTGCCGCGAAGGCGACGAGCAGCCCAAGTGCGGCGACAGGCGCGGTAATCACCTTCGTTTCCGCAAGTGCGGCGACGGCGAGCAGCGATCCCGTCAACAGAAGGGTGGAGACAAGGCCGAAGCCAAATGTCAGGCCGGTCTCGATGCGGTTCAGTCGGTCGTCGGCGCAGGCGGAGTGATGGTCGGCGGCAGCGATTGCCTCTCTCTGCGCGCCAAGCCGGCCGGCCATCAGGATATCGGTCTGACCGGCGACGAGATCGATTGTCCGCGACCGCAGCGCCTCGATGCCATGGGCACGCCGGCGGGCATGTTTGCGCGCCGCGCGGCCGGCGATCAAAGGCAGGCCGAGGCCGGCACCTGCGAGAAAAAGGCCGAAGCACAGGCCGAACAATGGATGCATCAGCCCCAGCACGAGGCTTGCCGCAAGGGTAGCGCCGATCGCCACCGCGGCCGGCACGAGAATGCGGAGATACAGGGAGTCGAGCGCATCGATATCGGCCGTCAGCCGGAAGAGCAGCCTTGCAGGACGATGCAAAAGAGCGCGCGCCGCACCCGGTTCGGCGAAGCCACGAAACAGCCTTTCGCGAAGAGCGGCGAGCACGCCGAGCGTCGCGTCATGGGTCGCAAGCCTTTCACCGTAACGTGCTGCCGTGCGGACAATGGCAAGAAGCCGGATTCCCGCCGACGGCGCAAAGACGTCGAAGGTGATGGCGGCGGCGGAAAGGCCGGCAAGCGACGTGGCGGTGATGAACCAGCCGGATAGGCCGAGCAGGCCGATGCCGGCTGTGACCGTCGTCGCCGAAAGTGCGGCGCCGAGCAGCAGCGCGCGCCGGCGCTCGGCAAAAAACAGACGCAGGACCGGTTTGAGGTCTGCAGCAGATGTGCTCATTCGGCGGCCTCCCTCATCATGATATCGGCGTCGATGCGCATGATGCGATGCATGCGTGCGGCAAGCAGCGGATCATGGGTGGCAACGATCAAAGTGCGACCGTTAGCGAGCGAAAGCAGGCTCTCGGTGATCTCCGCGGCGGTCGCGGCATCGAGATGCGCGGTCGGCTCGTCGGCAAGGATGATCCTCAGATGCGGATTGCAGGCCGCACGCGCGATCGCAAGCCGCAGTGCCTCGCCGCCGGAAAGCCCGATCCCGCCCTCGCCGAGCGGCCGGCTGCCATAGGCTTCGGCCACTTTCCCGAGTCTCGCTGCGTCAAGTGCATCGGCAACATCGCCGCGCAGCACGCCGGGTCTGCCAAGCGCGATATTCCCCGCAATGGTGCCGGCAAAGATATGCGGCTTCTGGCCGATCCACGCCATGCCGCCGCGCAAGAGCGCGGCGGTATCATCCGCAAGCTCGAGGCGGCCGATGACGATGCGGCCGCCGGTGCAGGGCGCCAGCCCCGCCATCAGCGAAAGCAGCGTCGATTTGCCGGAACCGCTGGCCCCGAGAAGCGCCAGATGTTCGCCGGCGGCGATATCGAGGTTGAAATCGCCGAGGATCAACGGTTCGTCGGCGCCATAGCGAAAGGCGAGATTTTCAAGTCGAATGGCCGATGCTTCGGCGACGACAGGTACCGCTGACGCGATTTCGGCTGCTCCTCGAATAGACGGGCCGCCGGCAGTCAGACCGTCCAGCGTCTTCAGCGCTGCTTCGCCGGCCGCCCGATCGTGCCAGACTGCCGAGAGTTCACGCAGCGGCTCGAAGAAGGCCGGCGCCAACAGCAGGATGAACAGGCCCTCGGTCAGGTCGAGCCGGCCGACCCAAGTGCCGAAGCGGATTTCGCCGAGCAGGCTGAAGCCGACATAGACGGCAATCATCGCCACGCCGAGCGCGGCGAAAAGTTCGAGCACGGCCGAGGAGAGGAAGGCGATCTTCAGCACCGCCATGGTGCACACGCGCAGCGATTGCGCCTCCCGGCGCAGCCGCAGCGCCGTTGCCTCAACCGCATCGAGCCCACGGATCGTCGCCAATCCACGCAGCCGATCGAGCAGGAAACCGTTGAGGCCACCGGTCGCAACGAGTTGTCTTTCGCTGGCCGCCTGGGCGCGCCAGCCGATCAATGCCATGAAGATCGGGATCAGCGGCGCGGCAAACAGCAAAACCAGCGCGGCGATCCAGGAGACCGGAAAGAGGACGGCAAGAATTATGAGCGGCACAAGGCTCGCCTTTATACGCGCCGGCTGGAACCGGGCGAGATAGGGCACGATGAGTTCGGCCTGCTCGCCAAGCACGCTTGCGGCTTTGCCTGACGCCGGCCTGCCGCGATCGATCGGCGATGATATCGAGAGTGCCGCAGCGGCGGCCCGCCGCCTGCGGCTGAGCTCAGCGCGCGCGACATGAAAGGCTAGGCGGCCGCCGGCCGCGTCGAGGCAGCTCCTTGCAAATCCGAGCAAGAGGATACCCAAGGCTGGCCAGAGGACGTCCTGCAATGCGCCGCCATCGGCGATGCGCCCGACCGAGACTGCCAGCAGCCCGGCCTGAGGAATCCAGGTCGCGGCCGCCAATGCCTGCAGCATCGCTGCTCTGCGCAGCCCGTTTTTCGCGTCATTCGGGCCGGTGATGGACGAGACGGTATCGCCGTTCGGCACCGGTTCGGTCTCTCCCCTGTCCGTCGCGTCGAAGAAAGCGGTGCTCATGGCGCTAACTCTTGTTCGCAGGATTCGGCCGGCGGCTGCGGCCGAGCGAAACGACCCGGTCCTTGGCCTCCAGAAACTTTGTCACTTTCGCGCCCAGCGAGAGTAGCGTTGCGAGCCTTTCGGTTTCAAGTTGTTTTACATCTTCATACCAATGCGTCAGCTGCTCGATCAGCGTGTGCATCTCGCTCATCCGCGACTGCGCATGCCGTTCGGCCTCGCTGGCCGGCCGCTGCATCAGGATCTCCCGCAGAACCGACAGCGTCGGATCGACTTCGCGTTTCTTTCGCTCCTCGGCGAGCGTCCGCAATATGAGCCAGACATCGTCGGGCGTGGTGAAGAAATCGCGGCGATCGTCTGGCTTGTGTTTGAGGATAACGAGGTTCCAGGCCTGCAGTTCGCGGAGGCTCATCGACACGTTGGAGCGCGAAATGCCGAGTGAGTCGGCGATCTCCTCGGCGCAGAGCGATGCGGGGGAAACGAAGAGCAGCGCGTAGATCTGGCCGACTGTGCGGTTGATTCCCCAGCGGGAGCCCATTTCGCCGAAGTGGAGAACGAAGGACTGGACAAGAGGCGGCAGGTTCATCGTTGTTTCCGTTGCGTCTGTGATTTCAGAAATTTCTGAAATCACTATACTGACTTTCGCACCTCGCCGACAACCGACAAGGCGGCCCTGCGTCAATTTGGACGTCCGTTCGTTGATCGTGCGTCAGATATAGCCTGACGCGGCGTGGCTGGATTTGATTTGGGTCAAGTCCGCCGCACTTTGCAGCAATAATGCAGAAACGCCCGGCATTGCGTTGCGCATGCCGGGCGTTCTCATTGGACGGTGACGTGTGGAGGCGGCTGGAGTGCCGTCAGGCTCAGATCAAGCCGGCCAGAATGCCGACGCCGGATATCGCTGCAATACCACCAGCCGCACGCGTGACGAAGACGCCCTGACGTTCGCCGGCGCGGCCGATGACGTAACCAAGGGCGAGGCCGCCGACATGCAGCAATGCGGTCGCCATCATGAAACCGGCGGCATAAGCGGCACCGGCGGCATTCTCCGGCATTTCCGCGCCGTGGGCGTGGCCGTGGAAGATCGCGAAGAGACCGACGACACCCATCGCAACCGCAGTCGGAGCCTTGACGTTGAGGGCAACGATGGCGCCGAGGACGACGACAGAAAGCGCGATGCCGGTCTCAACGAAGGGAACATTGACGCCGGCAACGCCGAGGGCACCGCCGAACGCCATCACCAGAACGAAGGTCGTCGGCACCAGCCAGATGGCGCGACCACCGAGCTGAAATGCGAAAACGCCGACCATCACCATGGCAAGGATATGATCGAGACCGGAAACCGGATGACTGAAGCCATGGATAAAACCGGACGTCTGACCAACAGCGGTATGTGCATAGGCGACGGCTGGAAGCGCGGCGGCAGCCAAGGCAAGCAGGCCGCTCTTGAGTGCTGATTTCATGGCTCATTCCCTCGTGAGTTTTCGAATATCCTGCCACCGCCAAACACAGGCACGGCTCCATGTCGCGCGCATCACGCTAGTTCAAAGAATTCGTGCCGTCAACGAAAATGCCATGAAATAGCAAGGCAATTCAATTGCTTATCTGATAGGCAAATGCCGTTTTCGATAGCTTCTCCCGTTAACCCAAGATCCACCTGGAAACCGCCCCGCACAGGGGCTATCAATCATCGGCGGAGACGGCGCAAATGGCCCGCAATGGAGGAGACGCCCATGACGAATATCGAACGGCCGCTGGCGATCAGCGCGCCCGAGCCACGCACGCTCGATCTGATCTTCAACGACAAGGCGCGCGCCGAACTGCATGCGAAATACGAAATCGTCGAGGCCGATCCCGAGAATATCGCCGGGCTCGGTGACGAGATCCTCGCCAGGACACGTTATATCATCGGCCAGCCGCCGCTTTCGGCGGAAACGCTGGCCAGAATGCCGGCCCTGCGCTCGATCCTCAACGTCGAAAGCAATCTTCTCAACAACATGCCCTATGAGGTGCTTTTTGAGCGCGGCATTCATGTCGTGACGACAGGCCTGGTTTTTGCCGAGCCGGTCGCCGAAATCGGTCTCGGCTTCGCGCTGGCCTTAGCGCGCGGCATCGTCGATGCGGATGTCGCTTTCCGCCAGGGCTTCGAACTCTGGGGAGGGGAGGGCAATGCGAGCGCCCGGCTGATCGCCGGTTCCGAGATCGGCATCGTCGGCTTCGGCGATCTCGGCAAGGCGCTGCGCCGGCTGCTGTCCGGCTTCAGGACGCGCGTCAGGGTGTTCGATCCCTGGCTGCCCCGCTCGATCCTCGAGGAAAACGGAGTCGAGCCGGCAAGCCTGGACGATGTTCTGACAAAGAGCGATTTCGTCTTCGTCGTCGCCGCCGTCACCAGCGAAAACAAGGGATTTCTCGGCACCGAGGCCTTCGCCAGCATGCGCAGGGGCGCGGCCTTCATCCTGCTCAGCCGCGCCGACGTCGTCGATTTCGAAGCGTTGATGGCGGCCGTCTCGTCAGGCCAAATCGTCGCGGCAAGCGACGTCTATCCGCAAGAGCCGCTGCCGCCCGATCATCCGGTGCGGAGCCTGAAAGGCTTCATCCGCTCGGCGCACCGGGCCGGAGCGCTCGACAGCGCCTTCAAGAAGATGGGCGACATGGTACTCGAAGACATGGACCTGATGGATCGCGGCCTACCGCCGATGCGCTGCAAGCGGGCGGAACGCGAAACGGTTTCGCGCATGCGTTCTAAACCGGTCGCGGTGAATTAAGCCAGGAGAGGCGCCACCTCAGGCGGCGCGCTGCTCACTTCCCTGGATCGCGGCGAGCTTCCAGTCTGCGCCGGGCTTGCGCACGAAGGTCCAGACCTCAGTGCTTTCGCTCGGGCGGCGATCGTCGCCGGAAACGACGCGGCCGCTGTCGCGTTCGACCATGGCATCGATCGAGGAGTAACGCATGGCGAGAGTCGCATATTCCCCGCCATCTTCGCGCCAGGCCTCGGCGATATCACCCTGCAGCAGCTTGACGTCGGAGACCCGGTTACGCACGCCGTTGGTGGCGTTTTCGCCGAGCTCCTCGGCAAGATAGGACATTGCCTCAGGCGTCGTCAGCTTGCGCAACGTACCGTAGTCTTCGGCACCGTAAGCGGTCTGAACGTCGGTCAGCAATTCCTCGAACTGGTCGAGATCGGCCTGCGCGAGCCCGATCTCGTCGCTCGGGCGGTTGCCGCGCGAGGACGAACCTGAACCGGCAGCCGAGCCAATCGTCGGGACCTGGAAGGACGAGTTGCGTGCTGGCGACATGCCATAGGACTGGCTAAAGGAGCCGCTTTGGCCACCGGCACCGTAGGAAGGCTGGCGGCGGTTAGCGAAATAACGCATGGCGAGCACGATGGCGCCGCCGATCAGCGCGATCTGCAGAAGCATGCCGAGGAAGCCGAAGCCGCCGCCGAAACCGTGACCGAGCAGCATGCCGAGGAGGCCGCCGGCAATCAGGCCGCCGATCATCGAACGGCCAAAGCCGCCGAAGAGACCGGGGCGTTGGGCGCCGAAGGGCTGCTGCGCGGTCGCAGGTGCCGTCGTCTGCGGACGCGGCGTCATCGATCGTTCGATCGGCGCGACGGGGGCGGGCGCGGTTTGGGTGACAGGTGGAGCCTGGAAGGTGCGGGTACCGCGGCTTCCGAAACCGCCGCTGCCGGCCCGGCGCGCTTCTGCATCGTCAAGGGAAGCAAAAACGGTTGCGCTCGTCAGAGCGGCAATTGCCGCGAACTTGGCAAAACGCGAAATGGCACTCGGCATTCCTGATCTCCTGTCATGCGCAGTCACGGCATGTCAGGATAGAATATAGGTACTCTTTCGCAGGTTTGAAGTTTTTTCACCGCCTTACTGGCAGACATCGACCCAGCTGGCGCCGGTCAGCTCGGCCAGCCGCCCGGTCTCGATGCGCACGGCCGAATTCGTCGAGCCGGCCGCGGGCACCACTTCATCGAAGCGTTTCAGCGAGATATCGCAATAGATGGGCAGCGGCGAGGGCAGGCCGAAGGGGCAGACGGCGCCGACCGGATGGCTGGTGACCGCCACCACCTCTTCGGCGTCGAGCATGCGTCCCTTGGCTCCGAACGTGTCCTTGAATTTGCGATTGTCGAGCCTTGCCGTGCCGCCGGCAACGACCAGCATCATCTGCTCGCCGACGCGCAGGCAGATCGTCTTGGCGATCTGGGCGGGCTCGACGCCATGGGCTTCAGCGGCAAGCGCTACCGTCGAGGAGCTCTCGGCGGTTTCGATGATGTCGATATCGGGTGCATGCGCACGCAGGAAAGCGCGGACGGATTCAAGGCTCATGGCCGGATGCTAGCGCATCGGCCCGGAAATCGGAACCGATTTTCGGAAAGCACGATGCGCGGATCGAAAGTGCTGCAGCGTCCCTTGCGCGTCTCGAAGAGCGCGGCGCTGCAGGAGGAAAAGCGCAATTTGCGGTGCAAAAGGCACAGGCCGAAAACCGCCGCTTGCAAGTCGCCCAGACATCGTCATAATAATTTTGCACACGTGCTCAATTTTGTCATTCGGCCGTTACATCGAAGCCTTAGAGCGGACATCGTCACGTTTTCGTGGGGTTTCGGAGCGGCCATCATCAGCAGTGCTGACCCGCCAAGAGGCTTCACACTGCTCTTCTAGGGAGACGAAGAAAATGACCATCTTGCCGACACTGAAATCCCTTGCCGTCGCGGCCGCCATCCTGGCCTCGAGCTCTGCAATTGCGCTCGCCAAGGACGTTCACATTAGCGTCTGGGCTGGCGGCACCGGCCCTAACGACGTCTATCGCCTCGACGCCATCGAGATCGCAGCCCAGCAGCTGCAGCGCGAAGCCGCCCTCAAGGGCGAAGACCTGAAGATCACCGTCGAGAAGAAGCCCTATTCCGCCTGGGAGGACTTCAAGCAGGCGCTGACCCTTGCCGCGGAAGCCAAGACCGCGCCGAACATCGTCGTCAGCGGCCATGAAGACATCGCGCCCTGGTCGCAGGCAGGCCTCATCGTTCCAATCGAGGATTACGTCGATCTCGACTCCTGGCCGCTCAGCGACATCTATGAAAACCTGTTGAAGATCGCCTCTTACAACGGCACCGTCTACGGCATTCCGCAGGATGCCGAGTCCCGTCCGATGTTCTTCTGGAAGCCCTACATGAAGGCGATCGGCTACAGCGACGCCGATCTGGATGCGTTGCCGCAGAGTGTGCAGGACGGCAAGTATACCATGAAGAACCTGCTCGAAGACGCCAAGAAGATGCAGGACAAGGGCCTCGTCCAGCCCGGCTACGGTTTCTATCCCCGCACTAGCAACGGACCTGACTACTGGCAGTTCTACACCAGCTTCGGCGGCACGATGGAAGAAGGCGGCAAGCTCGTTTTCGACAAGGCCGCGATGACCCGCACCTATCAGTTCTTCGCCGATGCTGTGAAATCAGGTGTCACTAAGAAGAACCATATCGGCATGCCGGGCGACCAGTGGTGGAAGGAAGTCGCCACCGGCAAGGCTGGCATCTGGGACGGCGGCACCTGGCACTATGCCCGTCTCGTCAACCAGGAAGGCCTCAAGGACTTCTTCGGCAATGTGATCTTCACGCTGATCCCCGCCGGCGAAGGCGGCAAGGCCAACACGCTGACCCATCCGCTCGTCTACCTCTTGACCGCAGGTCACGACAAGGAAGACACGGAGATCGCCGCCCAGCTGATCAAGATCGCCTCCGAGCCGCGCACCAACGCGCTGCATGCGGTCAAATCGGCCCATCTCGGCATCTCCAAGTCGGAATCCACCGTCGACTTCTACTCGGCCGACCGCTGGACCCGCGAAGCCACCGAGCGCCTGCTCCCGCATGCCAATGCGATGCCGAACAATTCCGATTTCGGCAAATATTGGAACATCATGTGGAAGAACCTCGAAGCGTCCTGGACCGGCGCCAAGACCGTCGACGCCGCCGTCGGCGATGCCGAGAGCGAGCTGAAAAGCACGCTCGGCGACAAGATCGTCATTCGCTGAAACATGCCTCCGGGTGGCAGCAACCCCGCCGCCCGGTCGGTTCCGCGAGGAGGTCTTCCATGAAATCGTCCAGAACGCTCGGACTGGTGATGATCGCGCCTGCGGCGGTCATGATCATCCTGTTCTTCCTGATGCCGGTGGTTCTGACGGCAGTCTTCTCGATGACCAACATGACGACGGCGACCGGCATTTCCGGCGGCGTCTACCAGATCGCCCCCAACTCCCTGATAGCGCTGAAATCGGCGATGCCCGAGATCGCTGCCGAGATGGCCGAACCGCGCTACACAATCGACGAGGCGGGCCTCACGGCCGTCGAGGGCCTCGGGATGGCGCCGGGAATTGTCGCGGAACTGCGCGCCAAACATATCGGCGAGGTCTTCCCGGCACGCCGCGATGTCGAGCGCATGATCAAGGATCTCGCCGAGCGACCTTCGACACGTGAGGTCAAGCAGACCTCCGAACAGTTCAACCGTTCCGTCCTCAACACCCGCTTCGACAGCAAGGAGCAGCTCTTTTCAGCGCTGGACAATCTGGGTTTCAAGCTGACGCCGGAGCAGAAGGAAATCGTCGCCAAGACCACCTATACCGGCTGGACCTGGACGACCGAGAATTTCTCACGCATGGCCAGTTCGCCCGACATGGCGCGTGTGCTTTTCAATACCGTGCTCTATGTCGCGCTGGTGCTGACGCTCTTCAATGTCGGTTATGCCCTGCTGCTTGCCATCTGGACACATTATATGCCGCCGACGCCTGCCTCGATCTTTCGCGGCATCTGGCTCCTGCCGCGCATCACGCCCGTCGTCATCTACGTGCTGCTGTGGAAGTGGCTCGCCTGGGACAGCGGCTTCATCTCTATTTTGATGGGCAAGTTCGGCTACCTCCCGAAGAACTACCTGCTCGACACCGCCTATAATGCCTGGTTCTTCGTCGTGTTGATCAACGGCTTCATCGGCGCTTCGATGGGAATGCTGGTGTTTTCCTCGGCAATGAAAGCCATTCCGAAGAGCCAGTTCTACGCGAGCGAGGTCGACGGCGCCTCGCGCTGGCAGCAGATCCGCTACATCATCCTGCCGCAGATGCGCTGGCCGATCCTCTTCGTCACCTGCTACCAGACGCTGTCGCTGCTGGCGTCGTTCAATGAAATCCTGCTTGCCACCAATGGCGGGCCGGGCAACGCCACCGAGGTATGGGCGCTTGCGGCCTATCACACCGCGCTCCGGAATTATGCCGGCAATCTCGAATACGGGCTGGGCGCGGCCATGGCGCTGGTGCTCGTCGTCATCGGCGTGACGCTGTCGCTCCTCTATCTGCGCGTCTTCAACTACGGCACGCTTGTCGCCAAGCCCCTGATCGAGGATTGACCATGGCCGAACGCTCGCAGCCCTCGGCAAACTACCGCAGTTGGCCTGTCATAACGGCGCTGACCATCGTCAGCCTGCCGCTGCTGCTGATGTATGTCTATCTGTTTCTCGACACCGTGACGGTGAAACAGCCGGATGCCTTGCTGCCCTCCGGTTTGACACTTAATCACTGGCGCTTCCTGTGGCAGACGACGGCGGGCAAGGCGAACATCTGGCAGGTGACGCTGAATACGCTGCTGTTTTCAGCCTGCACCACCAGCCTGGTGCTCATCATCTCGTCGATGGCCGGTTATGTGCTGTCACGGCTGAATGTGCCGGCGCGCGGCTTCTTCCTCGCCGGTGTCATGGTGCTGCACGCCTTCCCGTCGGTGACGCTGATCATCGCCATCTTCATCGTGCTGCAGATGATCGGCCTCTATAACTCACTGATCGGCGTCATCCTGGTGAAGGCGGCGATCGACCTGCCGCTCGGCATCTGGCTGATGAAGGGCTTTTACGACACCGTGCCGTGGGAAATCGAAATGGCCGGCGTCGTCGACGGCGCTTCGCGTTTTCGGGTCTGGCGCAGCCTCGTGCTGCCGCAGGTCAAACCCGGCATCATGGCGCTCGGCCTGTTCTCTTTCCTCGCCGGCTGGGGCGAGTTCATCCTGCCGCAGGTGCTGGCGCCGGGCAATCAGGTGCAAGTGCTGTCGGTCTATCTCGCGGGCTTCCTCGCCGACGACAACAATTACGATTTCAATATGTTCAAGGCGGTCGGCCTCTTCTATCTCATCCCGGTGCTGATCGCTTATGCACTCTTCAACAAGTATCTCATGAACATCTACGGCGGCGGGAGCAAAGGCTGATGCGCATCCTTCTCGACAATTTTTCGAAGAGCTTCGGCTCCACCAAGGTCATCGAGAACATGCAACTCGAAGTCGGCAACGGCGAGATGCTGGCGCTGCTTGGCCCTTCCGGCTGCGGCAAATCGACGACACTTTTTTCGGTCTGCGGCATCCACCGGCCGACCAGCGGACGCATCCTCTTCGGCGACCGTGACGTTACGGACCTGCCGAGCCAGGCCCGCAATGTCGGCGTCGTCTTCCAGTCCTATGCGCTCTATCCGCACATGACGGTTGCCGAGAACATCGGTTTTCCCCTGAAGGTGAAGGCCGTCAACGCTGCCGAAATCCGCAAGGAGGTCGAGCGCATTTGCGGGCTCGTCCATATCAGCAATCTTATGGAACGCCGCCCGGCGCAGCTTTCTGGCGGCCAGCAGCAGCGTGTTGCGCTGGCGCGAGCGCTGATCCGCAAGCCCGACGTGCTGCTGCTCGACGAGCCACTTGCCAATCTCGACGCCAAGCTGCGTCTCGAAATGCGCTCGGAAATCCGCCGCCTGCAGCGCGAAACCGGCATTACCGCCATTCTCGTTACCCACGATCAGGTGGAAGCGATGAGCATGTGCGACCGCATCGCCATCATGAAGGAAGGCGAGATCGTCCAGATCGCCACGCCGGCCGAGATGTACAATGATCCGAAAACCGCCTTCGTCGCCGGCTTCCTCGGCAATCCGCCGATCACCTTCCTGCGCGGCGTCGTGGACAGGGGCGCCTTCGCAATCCCGGAAAGCCAGATTCGGGTGCCATTGCCAGGCTCCGTCGGCGCCGCCGAGGGCACGAAGCTGATGCTCGGCGTCCGGCCGGAGCACTTCACCCCGGCGGGCGACGTCCCCGTCTCCGGCAAGGTCACCTTCGCCGAAACGCAGGGTCGCGAGAACCTCTACGACGTGGCGCTTGCCGGCGGGCCGCTGCTGCGCTCGATCCAGCCGGTGCGCAGCGACATCCATGTCGGCGACGATGTCCACTGGGCGATAGACAGCCGCGGCGTCTTCGTCTTCGACGAACATGGCAGGAGGCTCTGATGACCCGCGATTTCCAGGCATTTTTCACCCGTCACGGCTGGCCGACGGCCAAGGGCCATCTTCCCTTCTGCATTGGCCATCGCGGCGCCAGCGGCCATGAACGCGAGAACACGATCACTGCCTTCCGCCGCGCCGCCGAACTCGGCGCTGAGATGTGGGAGCTGGACACGCAGCTGACCCGGGACGGCGTCGTCGTCGTCTCGCATGACGACCATCTGGAGCGTGTCTTCGGCATCGACCGCCGCATTTCCGAAATGACGGCGGCCGAACTCGCAGCCCTCGACGGCGTCGACGTGCCGAGTTTTTCGGAGGTGGCTGCACTCGGCCGCGAGACTGGAACCGGTCTCTATGTCGAGCTTAAGGCGCCCAGGACCGGCATGCTCTGCTGGCGGCATCTTGCCGAGATGAACCAGCGTTTTGCCTGCCTCGGCTCCTTCGATACGGCGCAGGTGCGCGAACTCCGCGACGCGGCCTGCGACTTCCCGCTTTCGGTACTGATCCGCGTCGGCCACGATCCACATGGGCTCGGCGACGAGGCCGGCGCCGATATCCTGCATCTCTGCTGGGAGAGGGCAGGTGAGCGGCCGCAGGATCTGGTGACCGAAGAGCTGATGCACCGCGCTTTCGAGGCGGGCCGCGAGATCGTGCTCTGGCACGAGGAGCGGCGGACCATTCTTAATGACATCATGAAACTTCCGGTTCTCGGCATCTGCACGGATCTGCCCGATCTGATGCGGCCGTCGGCGGTTGAGGAAAAAACAGTTGGCAGACAGGGATAAGGGACCGCGCAAGGTAACCTCCTTCGACGTGGCGCGTGTGGCCGGTGTCTCGCGCGCCGCGGTGTCGCGCGCCTTCACGCCCGATGCCAGCGTCTCGCCAAAGACACGCGAGAAGGTGTTTGAAGCCGCCAAGGAACTCGGCTATCGGGTGAACTATCTTGCTCGGAGCCTGACCAACAAACGCTCCGATCTCGTCGGCCTCGTCGCCGCCGGCCTCGACAATCCGTTCCGCACGCTGCAGATCGAGAACCTGGCAAGGGTGCTGATCGCCCGCAATTTCCGCCCCATCCTGCTGCCGACCTCGCAGGAGGCGGATACGTCGACGGTCATTGGCCAACTGCTGCACTACGCCGTCTCAGGCGTCATCGTCACCTCGGATGCCCCGCCAAGCGAAATCTGCGAGCAATGTGCGGCCGAAGGCGTGCCGATCGTGCTCATCAACAAGGGCAACGACATCCCGTTCGTCGACCGCATCATCTCCGACGATCGCATGGCCGGCCATCTCGCCGCCAGCCATCTGATCGGCTGCGGTGTGCAGAGGCCCGCCGTCATGGCGGCTCCTGCCATATCCTATACGGCGCGGCGGCGCAGCGAGGCGTTCCTTGCGCGCTGCAAGCAGCTCGGCACCGAGGCGCAGTTCCTGCAGCTCAGGGTCAACGACTACAAGAGCGGCTATGATGCCGCAGCCGAACTCGCCGCATCCGGCATCGACGGTTTGTTCTGCGCCAATGACTACATGGCCTGCGGCGTGCTCGACCGTGTCATGCAGGGCCGCGGCCGCGATGATGCACCGCCGCTCTCCATCATCGGTCACGACGACATTCCACAGGCAAGCTGGGCCGCCTACGACCTCACGACCATCCGCCAACCCTGCGACATTCAGGCCGCACAGACGGTCGACCTGCTGATCAGCCGGATGGCCGAGCCGGATTTGACGGCGCGTGTCGAATTCACGCCGGTGACACTGATAAAAAGAAGGACCGCCTGATGAATTCCGCATTCGACGCCGCTGCCATCCACGCCCGTGCTGAGGTCGCGATCGCCATCGCCCTCGAGGTCGGACGGGAAGCGGCCCGGTTTCGGCGCGACTCGAACTCCGGCACGCTGGCCGTCGAGAACAAGGGATTGCAGGACTTCGTCACCATCGCCGACAGGAAGGCCGAACAGGCGATCCGCGATGGGCTGCTCTTACGCTTTCCGGGCGATACGTTCATGGGCGAAGAGAGTGGCGGGCGATCGAGCGAGGCCGGCACCTGGGTCGTCGATCCGATCGACGGCACGACCAACTATATCAGGGGCTTCCGGCATTGGGGCGTCTCGATCGCCTTCGTCGTCGCCGGCAAGGTCGAAATCGGCGTGGTCTACGATGCCACCGAGGACAAGGTCTTTCACGCCGTCCGCGGCGGCGGCGCCTTCAAGGACGGAATTCCTGTCCATGCAGCGGCGACCGCCGATCCCGCCAATGCGCTCGTCATTCTCGGCCATTCCCGCAAGACGAGTTTTGACGACCATCTTGCGCTCTCCAAGCGGCTCCACGAACGCGGCATGGACTATCGCCGCACAGGCGCGGCCGCCATCGATCTCGTTCGCGTCGCCGAGGGTGCTGCCGATCTCTATTACGAACGCCATCTCAATGCCTGGGACATGCTCGCCGGCGCGCTGATCGCCGAAGAGGCCGGCGCCACGGTGGCGATGCCGCCGGTCGACAGGCTGCTTGCGGATGGCGGACCGGTCATCGCCCACTCACCGGGGCTGGCCGGCGAATTCGCCTTCATCCTCGACATCGAGGGGCTCACGCCCAACGGTTAATCCGCCATGCGTCGGCGCCAGGCGCGTTCGGTCGCCGGTGCCTCGTCGGTGGTGATCTGGTCCGGCTTCAGGGCCATCAGCGCCTGGAAGTTCCGCCATTCCTCTTCGCTGAAACCGGCCGCCGGATCCTTCAAGGTAAAGGTCCAGGCATCGACCCGTTTGCCTTCGTCCTGGCAGAGCGCGATCATATCGAGACCTCCATTGGCGGCGGCAAGGATCAGCGGCCAGTGGAGATAGACCGTGTCCGGTTCGGTCGGGCCGCGCAGATCGGCGCGCAATGCCGTCTCGACAGCCTTCCAGCCGCTGGCGTTCCCGATATCGTAGAGCTTGTCGGTCGGATCGATGCCGCGCAAGAGATGCGGAAGCTTCTCCTTGACCGCGACGATCAGGTCGAGACTGCCGCCGCTGACGATCACCGAGGCGGCGATATCCCGGAAATGCTCGGCAAGATGCTCGATGCCGCCGGCGCCGATCGCTTCGAAATCGTCCTTCATGTCGAATTGCAGCAGTGCGGCCGGATGCGTCGATTGCATCATGGCGGCGAGATCCTCGCTCAGGATGAGCGGCCGGCCGCCCTCCTGCATCCTGATATCCCGGAGGTCGGCGAGGCTCTTCTCAACGATCGGCCCATATCCTGTCGTTTCGCCTTCGAGATCTTCGTCGTGCAGCACGACGAAACCGCCATCGGCGCGCACCCGCAAATCGAGTTCCATCGAGGCACCTGCTGCAAATCCCTCCGCCATGACCTCGGCGGAAAACAGCGGATCGGCAAAGCGTTTGCGCAGCCGGTGCCATTTCAGACGGGTGCGATGTCCCTCATGTGAAATCTCCAGGCCCTGCGCATCCAGCAATCTCGTCATCTGCACAAATCTCCGCGATGCTACTCTCCTGCCTTGACGCGCCGTGATTATCAAGGGCCGGATACGGCTTTCAGCGGCAGTAGGCCTCGCATATCGCCTCCGCAGCGGCGGCGACATCCGTGGGATAACCGGCCTGCCTGAGGGCGGCGCCATAGGCCACGACGTTCGACAGCACCGCCTGGAATGCGGCGCGCGGACCTGTATGGTTCAGTCGGACGAGGCGGGCCGGCGCGGTTCCCACACCTTCGGTCAGCTCCACTCCCAGCCGCCCCGCGGCGGCGATCAGCGCATCAGGCGCTAGTGCCTTCGGCATCGGCACCGCCGTCACCAGGTTCGAAGCTTTGGCTGCCGGCACCCAGACCCCCACGCCGAGCGCTGCAAGCCCCGCCCGTGTTGCCGATGCTGCCAGTGCATGGCGGGCGACGACATTCTCCAGGCCTTCGGCCTCGATGCGGTCGAGTGCGGTTTCGAGCGCGAAGAATTCCAACGGCGCCGGCGTTCCCGGCAGGCCGCGCCGTCCGCCGTCGACCCAGGTCTTCAGATCGGCCAACGACAGGATCGAATCGCGCGGCGCGCCATCGCTCAGAATGAGGCCCCAGGCGCGCCGGCTGATCGAGAGCGCCGAGACGCCCGCTGGACCGCCAAGCGCCTTCTGCGCACCGATCACCGCGATGTCGATGCCGAGATCGTCGACGTCGAGCCGATGGCCGCCGATCGAGGCGACCGCATCGACGACGGTGACGATGCCGCGGGCACGCGCAAGCGCCAGTATCTCAGGGAGGGGGTTGAGAATGCCGCTTGCCGATTCCGCATGAACCAGGGCGAGCACATCGATAGACGGGCCGGCTTCCAGCGCCTCGGCGATCGCCTCGATCTCCGTCGGCCGCCCTGGTTCGGCGATGATATCCTTGACCGCAGCACCACCTCGCCGCAGCCATTGCCCGAACCAGCCGCCATAGGGGCTGGTGACGATGTTGAGCGCCGTAAGGCCCGGACGGGCAAGGCTGACCGCCGCCGCCTCCAGCGCCACCATCGCCTCTGCCTGCACCAGCAATATGTCGTTGCCGCTGCTCAAGATGCTGCCAATTCTGTCGGCAAGAACGGCATAGCGCTCTGGTGGATAGGAGGGCGCGCCATGCAGGGGATTCCAACCAAGATCGGACATGGATACTTCCTTCAAGATGGATCCGTGACGAGACGGGGGACAGCGGCAACAAGCGCGCGGGCGGCATCGGATTGCGGCGCGGCAACGACCGCCGCTGCCGGGCCGATCTCGACGATCCGCCCGCCTTCCATGACGGCGATGCGGTGGGAGACGGCGCGGACCACGGCAAGATCGTGCGAAATGAACAAACAGGCAATGCCCTGTTCCTTCTGCAGATCGACCAGAAGTTCGAGGATCCTGCCGCGCACGGTGACGTCGAGTGCCGAGACCGCTTCGTCGAGCACAAGCAACGAGGGCCGTGTCGCAATCGCCCGCGCGATCGCCACACGCTGTCGCTGGCCGCCGGAGAGCGCACGAACGGGACGAGTGGCATAATCTGCAGCCAGACCGACACGCTCGAGAAGCATGGCGATCTCGCCGGGGCGCTGGTCTTTCGGGACGACGCCATGGATGCGCAACGGATCATCGAGGACAGTGCCGACAGTCGCCAGCGGATTGAAGGCCGCCAGCGGATCCTGGAACACTATCTGCATGCGCGCCCGCTTGCGGCGCAAAGTCGCGCCATTCAGCGTTAGCCAATCCTCTCCCTCGAAGCGGATCGAGCCGGCATCGGCCGCAAGAAGCCGCAGCAGGATGCGCGACAGCGTCGATTTCCCGCTGCCGGAAGCGCCGACGAGCCCGAGTGTTTCGCCGGCCGCAATCGTCAGCGACACGTTGTCGAGGGCGGCAACCCGACGCCCTGCGGAAGAAAACCCTTTCGCCAGGTTTTCGACGGACAGCAGGGTATCATTCATGACGGCACCTCCGCGATCAGCGGCGGTGTCGCGAGGTCGCGGTGGCTGGCGATGAGCGCGGCGGTATAAACGCTTTTCGGCGCCGAAAGCACTGAACGGACCGGTCCCGCCTCGACCAGCCTCGCGTCGCAGAAAACCGCGATGCGATCGACGAAGCCGGAGGCAAGGGCGATGTCGTGCGTGATGAAAAGCAGCGTCATGCCGTCCTCGCGAACCAGCCCGTCGAGCAGGCGGACGATCTCGGCCTGGACGACGACATCGAGCGCGCTGGTCGCTTCGTCGGCGATCAGCAGCGCTGGTTTCGCGGCAATGGCTGCGGCGATCGCCACGCGCTGGCGCTGACCGCCGGAAAGCTGATGCGGAAAAGCCCGCATCACCTTGTCGGGCTGCGGTATCCGCACCCGCCCAAGCAGCTCTTCGGCCCTGATATAGGCCTGTTTCCAGCTGACGCCGAGATGGCGCCTCGCGCCTTCGGCGACCTGTTCGCCGACCGTCAGCACGGGATTGAGGCTCGCGCCCGGATCCTGGAAGACGAAGCCGAAATCGCGACCAGGGCGGGGCGGATGGCCAAGCCCAGGCCAAAACACCTCGCCGCCAACTCTCGTTCCCTCCGGCAGCAGGCCGGCGAGCGCGCGGGCGACGGTGCTCTTGCCGGAGCCGCTTTCGCCGATGATCGCAAGCCTTTCGCCTGTAGCGATATCGAGATCGATATGGTCGAGCGCGGCAGCACTGTTCCTGCCGCGCCCGTAGGTGACCGAAAGCTGCCGCAGGCTGCAGAAAACGCCGTTCATGCCGCCCTCACGCCGTCATCGCCAAGCGCCTTGCTAATACCTTCGCTGAAGAGATGGACGCCGAGCACGGTGACGGCGAGTGCCGCCCCCGGTAGGACCGAGAGATAGGAGGCCGAACGCAGCACACTGCGGCCCTCGGCGATCATCGAGCCCCAGGTGGCGATATTGGGATTGCCAAGACCAAGAAAGGAAAGTGCTGCCTCGGTGAGAATTGCGCCGGCGACAATGGTGGCCGACAGCGCCAGCACCGGCGGCAAAGCGTTCGGCAGGATCTCCCGGAAGGCGATCTCGGCCGGATGCATGCCGATCACCCTTGCAGAGGCGACGTAATCCTGCTCGCGGATCGCCAGCACCTGCGCTCTCGTCAGCCGCGCCGGATCGGCCCATGTGCCAAGCGCGATGGCAAGGACGACGACAGGCATCGAGACCCCGATGGTGCTGACGAAGGCAAGGGCGAGCAGAAAGCCCGGCACGATCTGGAAAGCGTCGACCACGCGCATCAGCGCCTCGTCGACGATCCCGCCGGCAAAACCGGCCGCCATGCCGACGCAGAGGCCAAGCAGCATGGCCGAAAACGCTGCCGCAAGGCCGACGGCAAGCGAGGTTCGCGCACCATAGAGTAAGCCCGCCACCACGTCGCGGCCAAGCCGGTCGGTGCCAAGCGGAAAACCTGGATCGGTGAATGGCTGAAGCAGCGCCCGGCCGGCAATTCTCAGCGGATCGCCCGGCGAAATGATCGGAGCAAGCAGCCCAACCGCAAGCAGGACGAGAAGGATCACAAGCCCGACCGCGCCTTCCGGCGTGCTGAGGAGGCGGCGGAGACGGCTCATGCATTGCCCTCCGAAGCGCCGATGCGCGGATCGAGCGCGGCATAGACGAGATCGACGAGAAAGTTGACCGAAATAACGAGGACGGCACTGGTAACGATAATACCCATCAACAGCGGCGCGTCGCGGCCGTTGACCGCCTCCTGCGCCAGCCGCCCGAACCCGGGAATAGCAAAGACGCTCTCGATCACCACGCTGCCGCCGAGCATGGCCGCCGATTGTAGCCCGAGCATGGTGACGAGCGGCAGCAGCGCATTGCGCGCCACGTGGCGTAGCACGATGCGACTGCGCGACAGACCTTTGGCGCGGGCAAAGAGCACGAAATCCAGCTTCCAGGCCTCCGCCATGCCGGCGCGCATCACCCGCAGGAACAGGGCGAGATAGATCAAGGCGAGCGCGCCGACCGGCAGGACCAGATGATCGGCAATGTCGAGCGCGCGCGACAATCCTGTCTTGCCGGAAGCGATCGTCTCGATGCCGGCGATCGGAAACCAGCGCAGCGTCACCGAAAAGGCGATGCTCAGAACCAGGCCGAGCCAGAAGCTCGGAATGGCGTAGACAATCAGCGAACCGATCGACAGCAATCGGTCGCGAAGGGTGCCCGGCCGGGCGCCGGCAAGGATACCGAGCGCCGAGCCCAAGCCGAAAGACAGCGCGGTGGCGCTGCCCATCAACAGCAGCGTGTTGGGCAGGCGTTCGGCAATTAGTGCGCCGACCGGCCGCCCGAAGGCCACCGACCAGCCGAGATCGAGCCGGGCAAGCGAGGAAAGATAGAGCCACAGGCGCGCGAGCACGGACCGGTCGAGGCCATAGCTTTCGCGCAGCGACTGCCTGAGTGCCGCATCGCCGCCCCCGATCGAGCCAAGATAGGCGTCGACGGCATCGCCCGAAGCGGATTCGAGCAGCAAAAAGGTGAAGATCACCACGATCAGCAGCACCGGAATACTGCTGATCGCCCTGCGCCTCAGGAGGATGATTGCACGTTTCACGCCGGACTGGGCCCCCGGAAGAGAATTGCCGCCAATCTTATCATGATTGCAGCGCGGTATCGCCCCAGTTCGAAACGGCCCAGCGCGGATTGTCCGAGACGTTGAGCACGGTATCGCGCGCAACGGTTATGAAGCCCCATTCCGCGACGTTGATCAGCGGCAGATCGGCGACGACGAGCTGCTGGAACTTGCGGTAGAGATCGGTGCGCGCCGTCGTGTCGACGGTTTCGGAGGCCTGATGGATGATCTTGTCGAGCTCCGGATTGACGTAGCCGCCCTGGTTGGAAAAGGGCACACCATCAGGTGTGCCGGACTGGACGAGAATGGTGGTGGAGATCGCCGGATCGCCGCGGAACACCGGCGGACCGACGGCAAGATCGAAATCGTGGTCGGTATAAACAGCTTTCTGGTGGGCGGCCGCATCGGCATTGACGATCTCGGCATCGATGCCGATCACGGCGAGCGCCTGGCGAAGGTAATCGCCGAACTGGCGGGTCTCGTTGAAATAGGGCGCCGGGCGAAGCTTCAGCTTGAAGCGGTTACCGTCCGCCCCTTTGGCGTAACCCGCCTTGTCAAGAATATCGTTGGCGGCGGCGGGGTCGAATGCATAGGCCGCGACATCTGATGTGTAGAACTCCGGCGCATTCCTCGGCACCGGGCCTGTGGAGGCAGCGGCGTAACCGAGGAAGATCGTGTCGACCACAAATTTCTTGTCGATCGCCTGGGCGATCGCCTGGCGGACCCGGAGGTCGGCCAACTCCTTGCGGCGGTGATTGATCTCGACGACCAGCTGATAGGTCAAAGCCTCATAGCCCTTCGAAATCACCTTGATACCGTCGACCTTGGAGATGCGGCCGAGATCGGCAAGCGGCACTGCCGAAAAGGCGGCAAGCTGGATTTCGTCGGCTTCGAGCGCCGCCCCCGCCGACGCGCGATCCGGCAGCACGCGGAAGACGATCTCATCGAGTTTCGGCTGGTCTTTGCCCCAGTAATTCTCATTGCGCGTCAGCCGGTAATATTCGCCGGGCTTGTATTCGGCGAACTTGAACGGACCAGTGCCGACGAGCGCGTTGTTGGCCGGATTGGTGGCGATATCGCTGCCGTCGAAGATGTGCTTGGCAACGACGCTGGTGACGACGGGCAGGGCATTGCGGATCAGCTGGAACGGCGTCGGCTTGGAGAAGCGGAAGACGGCGGTGTAATCATCAGGGGTATCGACGGCTTCGAGATCGGCGAAGACCAGGCGGCCGAGATTCTGCAGCGGCTTCCAGATATTGAGCGCGGAAAAGGCGACATCGAGCGAGGTGAACGGCTTGCCGTCGTGCCAGGTGACGCCGTCGCGCAGCTTGAAGGTGACGGAGAGGCCGTCGGCCGAGCCCTCCCAGGACGTGGCGAGGCGCGGCGAAAGCCCGTCCTTGCCGTCGAACGAGGCTTCGGCCAGTGGTTCGATCACCTTGCTTGCGACGAAAAAGACGCCGTTCGAGGCAACGATGGCAGGATTGAGGTTCTTCGGCTCGGAATCCGCAGCAACGATCAGCCGGCCACCGGCGGGCGCCGTCTGCGCCAGCGCGTGGCGGCTAAGCGCCGTCGAAGCGAGGAGCAGGGCGGCGCCCTTCATCAGCGTGCGCCGCGAGATAGATGGTACGGTCATGACCCCTCCTGATCGATAAAATTTCAAGTGCCCATATTCAGGGCGAAATGCCAACTATCATAGATAATTAAATTCGAATGGTCGGGCCGGGCGAGACATTTTTTGTCACCCAGCCATTATTTGCTTGGAGCAGGATATTCCTCGAAAACCGCTCACACTTTTCGGCATCATGCTCTAGCCGCTGGCGGCGAGGCGTGTTGGCTCGCTAAAGAGATCGCGGTAGGCGGCACCCGGATGCGGCGCGACAAGTCGCGGTCCTGCTCCCCCAAGCTTTTCCCGCAGCGTGCCCTTGGCATATTCGGTCTTGTAGACGCCGCGCTTCTGCAATTCCGGCACCAGCAAATCCACAGCATCCTCGAAACTCTCGGGCGTCACGGCATAGGCGAGGTTGAAACCGTCAACATCGGTGTCCTCGATCCATTCCTGCATCAGATCGGCAACCGTCTGCGGCGAGCCGACGAAAACAGGACCAAAACCGCCGACGCCGACCCAGTCGGCCATTTCGCGCACCGTCCATTCCTTGGTGGGATCGATGGTGGTGAAGGTCTCGACGGCCGATTGCACCGCATTGGTATGACGGTGGCGCAGCACTTCGTCCGGCCCGAATTGGCCGAAATCGATGCCGGTCCAGCCGGAGATCAGCGTCAGCGCGCCTTCGAAGGAGGCATATTTGCGGTATTCGTTGAATTTGCGCTGCGCCTCGGCATCGGTCTCGCCGAGGACTACTGTCTGGAGGTTGAAGGCGAGAATGTCGCGCGGGTTGCGGCCGATACGCTCGGCCGCCTCGCGGACATTGGCGACATAGCGTTTCAGCACCGCCTTCGATGGCGACGCCACGAAGATGCATTCGGCATGGGCGCCGGCGAAATCCTTGCCGCGGCTGGAGGCGCCGGCCTGGTAGAGCACCGGCGTGCGCTGCGGCGAGGGTTCGCTCAAATGAATGCCGGGCACGTTGAAATGCCGGCCGGAATGGCGGATCGGGTGGACTTTTTCTGGATGGGTGAAGATGCCGGTTTCGCGGTCTCGGACCACGGCGCCGTCCTCCCAGCTTCCCTCCCAGAGCTTGTAGCAGACTTCGAGATATTCTTCGGCGAGGTCGTAGCGATCGTCGTGTCCCGTCTGCGCCGGCTGACCGATGTTGAGCGCGCCGCTGTTGAGATAGGAGGTGACGATATTCCAACCGACGCGGCCTTTCGTCAGATGATCGAGCGTCGAGATGCGGCGGGCGAAGGTGTAGGGATGCTCGAAAGAGAGCGAAGCCGTCAGGCCGAAGCCGAGGTGCTCGGTGGCGTAGGCCATGGTCGGGATGAGCTGCAGCGGATCGTTGACCGGCACCTGCGCCGAATGTCGAAGGGCGGCATCGACATTGCCGTTCAGCACATCGTAGACGCCGAGCACGTCGGCGATGAACAGGCCGTCGAACCCGCCGCGCTCCAGCGTCTTTGCCAGATGCACCCAGTAGTCGAGATCCTTATAGGTCCACGACTTGTCGCGTGGATGGCGCCAGAGCCCCGGCGACTGGTGTCCGACGCAATTCATGTCGAAGGCGTTCAGCCTGATTTGGCGGGTCATGTCTTTCTTCCTTGGAATTTAGGAATTGCTGCGGCCGAGGCCGTAGGTCAGCGCCAGCGCGCCGACGAGCACGGCGCCCTTGACAAAATCCTGGGTGTAATAGGGGGCGTTCAGCATGGTCAGACCGTTCAGCAGCACGCCGACGAAGACGGCGCCGGCGATGGTGCCGAGCACGTTTGGGCGCCGCAGGTTGAAAACGGCAAAACCGATCAGCGCGGCGGCAACCGAATCCATCAGCAGCGAGCCGCCGGAAGAGATGTCGCCACGCCCAACGCGGGCGGCAATGATGATGCCGCCGAGCGAGGCCAGCGTGCCCGACAGGACATAGGCGAGCGTCTTCAGCCTGACGGTCGAAGCCCCAGCGAGCCGGGTGGCGACCTCGTTGCCGCCGGTCGCAAACAGCAGCCGGCCGATGCGGGTGCGTTCGGTGAGGATGAAGAGTACGACGGCGACCGCCGCCATTAACACCACTGAGACGGGGAGGGTGCCGAAGATGCTGTAGCGGCCGATCAGCAGGAAGGCCGGGTCGTAGGCGCCGGTCGCCTTCGAACCGTCGGGCAAGGTGAGGCCTGATGAAATCGACCGGCCGGCAGTGGGTATCAGCTGCAGGCCGGAGAGCAGGAACATCATCGCCAGTGTCGCCAGCAGATCCGGCACCTTCAGGCGGACGATCAGCAAGGCGTTGACGAGGCCGACCAGGGCGCCGAAGGCGAGCACCAGCGGCACCGTCGCGTAGGCGTCGAGACCCCAGACGATCATCGCATAACTCGCCGCCATCACGCTCGATGCGGCGACCGCGCCGATCGACAGGTCGAAACCGCCGACAGCAAGCGTGACAGTGACGCCGGCACCGAGGATGGCGACGACCGACACCGCCTGCAGGATGCTCATGAGATTGGCGATGTTGATGAAAGCGGGCTCGGCGATCGAAAAACCGACGATCAGCAGCGCAAGCAGGATAAACACCGCGCCTGCGCGGAGAAACGCCCCTAAGGCTGCAAGGCGGCCGCTTTCGGCGTGCGATACCGTTTGCAGAGTGCCTGCCCGAGTGTCGTCGTCGAACGTCGTCATGCCGATATTTCCTGAATGGCAAAAGGAGCGGCATTTCCGTCCGCGGCGGGTTCCAACACGTGGCGGTCGATGACCAGGATGCGGTCGGCCACTTCATAGGCCTCCTCGGGATCGGAGGTCGCGATCAGCGTCGCCCGGTCGGTGCGGGCACGGATTGCCTGTATGATATCGCGGCGGGCGCCGACGTCGACGCCCTGAAAGGGCTCGTCGAGCAACAGGAGGCGGCTTGGCTCCGCTTCCCAGCGGGCGATCACCGCCTTCTGCTGGTTGCCGCCGGACAGCGACCAGACGGAGGCGAGCGGACCGGCTGCCTTGATGCCGAAATGGGCGATCGCCTGCTCGGCCTCATGTCGTTCGCGCCTGCCGAGGAGGAACCCGCGCGGATACCATTTGGAAAGATGCGGCAGGCTGATCGTCGCCGAGAGCGAATGGCCCGGCCATGCCGGCGGCATCAGCGAGGAACGATGACGGTCTTCGGCCGCCATCGCAACGCCTGACGCAATCGCTTCGGCCGGGCTTTTCGGTCGGTAAGGCCGGCCCTCGAGAAACATCGTGCCACCCTCAAGCGCCGTCGCGCCGAAGATCGCCTGGAGCAGCCGGCTCTTGCCGGCGCCGAGCACGCCGGTCACCGCCACCACTTCGCCCTCATGGAGCGACAGATCGAAGGACGCGCCTGTGGGCAGCAGGCAGGCATCGCGCATCTCGAAAATCACCGGGCCGGTCGCGGGCCGCGCATCCGGCCGGGCCGCATCCAATCTGCGGCCGATCATCGTCTCGATGGCGCTCGAAAAATCGATCGGCCGCGAGAAGGTGCCGACGACGCGGCCGCCGCGCATGACGAGCGCGCGGTCGGCAATCGCTTCGAGATCGGCTGTGCGATGCGATATATAAAGGATTGCCAGTCCCCTCTGGCGAAGCCTCAGCAGAATGTCAAAGAGACGGCGGCTTTCCTCTCCGGAAAGGCTCGCCGTCGGCTCATCGAGAATGAGGAGATCGGCGCGGTTGGCTAGCGCCCGTGCAATCGCCACCAGTTGCCGGTCGGCGCTGGCGAGTTCGCCGAAATCACGGTCGAGCGGCAAGGTGAGGCCGGCAGCATCGAGCATCGCCTGCGCCGCTCGGCGAATGCCGGCGCGCGTGACGAAGAAGGGCGTGCTGCGATCGGCGAAACGGTTGAGAAGCAGGGCGTCGGCGACGGTCAGGCCGGCTGCACCGACCAGATCCGTCGACTGATGCACGGTGACGATACCGGCCCTTGCCGCTTCCGCCGGGCTGCGCGGCGCGAAGGGACGGCCATCGAAACGGATCGTACCGCCGTCGGCCGGAAGCACGCCGGAAAGGATTTTGACCAGCGTCGATTTTCCCGCGCCGTTTGCGCCCATGAGCGCTACGATCTCGCCGCGCTCGATCGAAAGATCGGCGCCGGCAAGCGCCCGCGTCGACCCGAAGCTGCGGCTGATATTTTCTATGTGAAGAAGCGGCATCGACAAGATCCGGGACTGCATTTGTATCAGGAGTGTGCCTCTTTTGGGCGGTCGAATTCCAGGCACGCATTTCCCCGGCGGACAGTGCCGGGGGAACAAAGAATCTCCCGCAGCCCGCAAAATCGGATCATTTAATCTACTAAAAACATAGAGATTATATCTAATAACTTGACGCGTCGCGGGGTGCTGCCTGTCAGACGACGCCTCTTTTTGCCAAAAGGAACGCGACGATGAAATCCCTTGCACGGCTCGCACTGTCTGCCGCCGTCATTCCGTTCATTTTCATTCAAGGCGCAAAGGCCGACGGCCTGTCCGGTGCTCCGGCTCCCTTCGACAAGGGTGGCGTCAAGGTGGCGTTGATCAGCTACATCTCGGCCGGCGATTTCTTCCAGGCCTACCAGGCGGGCGCCGAGGCCCAGGCCAAGGCACTGGATATCGACCTGCGCATCTTCCCCGGGCGGCAGGATGCCGCCGAGCAGCGCGAGCAGATCCTGCAGGCGATCAACCTCGGCGTCTCCGGCATCGTCATCGACCACGGCCTGCCGGAATCGCTCGGCGACGTCGTGCAGCAGGCGCTCGACAAGGGCATCAAAGTCGTGGCTTTCGACGTCAACCTCAACAACCCCAAAATCCCACAGGTGGAGCAGAGCGACCACGAGCTTGCCTCGCTGGCGCTCGCGCAGGTGGTGAAGGATAACGGCAACAGCTTCAACGCCGGTTATGTCTATGTCGCGGGCTTTGCGCCGCTCGACCGCCGCAACGAAGTCTGGGACAAGTTCAAGTCGGACAACAAAGGCGTGGTCGAAAAGGCCCGCTTCGGCAATGTCAGCGACACGACGGCAACCTCGACCGCCGACCAGGCCAAGGCCGTACTCACAGCCAATCCCGATATATCGGTGGTCTTCGCCCCCTATGACGAATTCGCCCGCGGCGTAAAACTCGCTGCCAACGATCTCGGCATTGCAAACAAGCTCAAGATCTATTCTGCCGATGTCTCCACGGCCGATATCCAGGAAATTACCGAGGAAGGCAGTCCCTGGGTCGCGACCGTCGCCACCAATCCGGCCGTGGTCGGCGCCGTCTCGATCCGCGCCGCCGCTCTCGAAATCGCCGGCCAGACGGTACCCCATCAGATTACCGTGAAGCCGACGCTTCTGACGCAGGAGAGCCTGCGCGCCGCCGGCGTCAAGACGATCGAAGAGCTGGCCGAAAAGGTCCCCGCCTTCAGCATCAGCGATGCGGCGACCGCCAGCTGGATCCCGGACAAACTGTTCTGAGGCTTTTGGCTTGATCCTTTCCGGCGGGGAGCGTGCGGCTCCCGCCGGAACATCCCCTTGGAGAATTGGAGTTCCGCCCATGAGCCAGTCCAATGTCGTCTTCGCGGCCCCCCGCAACCCGACGCGAGAAGACCTCTTTGCCCGTGCCGAGGCTATCTCGGCCGACCTTTCCCAGCGCGCGGCCGAACTCGACCGCGACGGCCGTCCGCCACTTGCCGAGATCGTCAAGCTGAAGAATGCCGGCCTGCTCAACGCGCTGCATCCGTCAGAGATCGGCGGCGGCGGCCTCGATTGGGTCGACGGGCTGAGGCTGGTACGCATTCTCGCCCGTGGCGAGAGCTCGATCGGCCAGTTGCTCGGCTACCATTATGTCAATAGCCAGTACATCTACTGGGCGCTCGATGCGGCGCGCGCCCAAGCGCTCGGCGGCGAGACGGTGGCGAAGAACCTCTATTGGGGCGCGGCCGTCAACCCGCGCGACCCCGGGCTGGTGCTGACCCGCCGCGGCAACGGCTATGTGCTGAACGGCCGCAAGTCCTTCTCCACGGCAGCGCGGGTCTCCGACTATATCAACGCCAACGCCACGCTCGATGACAAGATCGCCGGTTTCGCCGTGCCGACCAATCGCCCAGGCTACGTCGCCAGCGACGACTGGGACAATATCGGCCAGCGCCTCTCCGACAGCGGCAGTGTCGAATTCCACGATTTCCCCGTCTACGAGGAGGATTTCGTCGGTGCGCCCGCTGCAGCCGATGTGGCGCCGCCCGTGCTCTCGACCTTCAATACGCCGTTCATCCAGCTGGTCTTCGTCAACTTTTATCTCGGCACCGCCGAAGGCGCGTTGCAGGCGGCCGTCGACTACGTCAGAACCACGACCCGGCCGTGGATCACATCAGGCGTCGAGCGGGCAGCGGACGATCCCTATATCCTCGAACGTGTCGGCGAATTCACCGCCGCGCTGAAGGCCTCGGCAGCCCTTGCCGACAGCGCGGCAACCGCCGTGCAGGCGGGTCTAGCCCACGGCCGAGATGTGACGGCACGCGAGCGCGGCGAGGCGGCGGCGGAAGCCTATGCCGCCAAGGTCCATGCCACCCATGTCTCGCTCGACATCACCTCACGCGTCTTCGAACTGACGGGCGCGCGCTCGACAGCGAACAAATATCGCTTCGACCGGTTCTGGCGCAATGTCCGCACCCACACGCTGCACGACCCGGTCTTCTACAAGGCCAAGGAAGTTGGTGAATTCGTGCTGAACGACAAGATACCGGAGGTCAGCCTCTATAGCTGAGGCGGCCGTCTTCCCTCGAACGCAAAAGCCCCACCGCCAACGCTGGCGGTGGGGCTTTCGTTTGCAAGCGACGGAAATTTCAGAGCGCGCCGTTTTTCGGCGGCGTCACGCCGTTCAGATGGTAGTTGCCGACAACGTGATATTTCCAGCGCACCGGATCGTGCAGCGTATGAGTGCGGGCATTGCGCCAGTGGCGGTCGAGATTGAGGCCTGCCTGTACCGACGAGGTTCCTGCAAGTTCGAAGAGCGTATTCGCCGCCTCGATCGCCACCTCGGTCGTCAGCACCTTGGCGGCGGCAACCGCAAGCGTCGCCTCGACAACGTTTTTCTCCGTCGTCTCGATCTGCGCGGCATCGACCTTGTGGCCGGCACGCTCGACGAGCGCCGTTGCGGCTTCCAGCCGGATGGCGATCTGGCCGACCTTGGCGATCGTCAGCGGATCGTCGGAGGCACGGTCGAGGCCGCTATCCATCCAGGGGCGCGATTTCGTCCTGACGAACTCCAGCGTTTCGGCAAAGGCCGCCCGCGCGATACCGAGATCGATACCGGCATGGATGATCTGGCCGACCGAGCCGATCGTCGTCGGCCGCTCGAAGCCCTTGTGATGGAAGACGACGGAATCGGCGCTGACATAGACATTGTCGAGGATCGTCGTGCCGCTGCCGGTGGTGCGCTGGCCAAAACCGTCCCAGTCGTCGACGATCTCGATGCCTTCGGTGCCTTTCGGCACGAAGGCCATGGTCAGCCGCTCCTCCGCATCGAGCGCAAAGACGGTGATCCAGTCGGCAAAGAGGACGCCGGTCGAATAGAATTTGCGGCCGTTGATCCGGTAACCCGGACCGTCGCGGGTGATGCGCGTGTTATAGTGGCCGACCGTCTTCGTGCCGCGCTCGGAAAGTGCATTGCCGAAACGGTCGCCGGCCAGCACCCGGCCGAAGAAATAACGCTGCTGCTCCTCGCCGCCGTCGGTTCTGAGCGCCTCGAGAATATAGAAATGGTTCTGCGGGATCTGGCCGATCGAACTGTCCGCCTCCGACAGGATCGCGGTGATCTCGGCAAGCACGGCGTTCGAGACGTCGAGCCCGCCATATTGCGCGGGCACGGTGATCGCCAGAAGGCCGGATTGGGCGAGAAGATCGAGTTCGGCGAACGGCAGGAGCCGGTCGCTATCGCGCTCGGCGGCGCGTGCGGCAAATTGCGCCGCCAGCCTGCGGGCGGTTGCGATCACTTCCTCGTCGCTGCCGATACGGGCGGCCACCGGCCGGATCTGGTCTGCTTGCCTCAGGACGGTATTCATCGATGTCTCCAATTCTACCGATCCTATCGGTGAAAGAAATCGAGCATCGAGATAAGAGCACAAATTCTATAGATGTCATGTAAAATGGAAAGTGTTTGCTTATCGGCCTCCGGCCGCCGGGATTAGTGTCTCGGTTCGGCGTTTCCGTGAAAACGCGGCCGGAGAAGGAATGAAATTCCTGGCGGAAATTACTGCAGCCGGCCTCGATTTGAATTCGTCGACCTCCTACGTAACCGATATCCGATGCGTCGCCGCAGCGGCTCCGGAAAGAACGCCCAATGCGGGGCAGGCGGACGCCTTGCCCGATCCATGAGGAAAATCATGACCCGTTCACGGCAGTTGCGCCTCGGCGCCTTCATGCGTCCCGTCAGCTTGCATACCGGCGCGTGGCGTTATCCCGGTTCCTATCCTGACGCAAACTTCAATTTCGCGCATCTAAAGTTCTTTGCACAGGCGCTGGAACGGGCGAAATTCGACGCCTTCTTCATGGCCGATCATCTTGCCGTGCTCAACATGCCGGTCGAGGCACTCAGGCGCAGCCACACCGTGACCTCTTTCGAGCCCTTCACGCTGCTCTCAGCGCTGGCGGCAGTGACGGAGCGTATCGGTCTCGTCGCTACCGCTTCCACCACATTCGACGAGCCCTATCACATAGCCCGACGTTTCGCCTCGCTCGACCATATCAGCGGTGGCCGCGCCGGCTGGAACATCGTCACGACGTCGAACCCCGACGCCGCTCTCAATTTTGGCCTCGACGAACATATGGAGCATGGCGAGCGTTATCATCGCGCTCGGGAGTTTTATGATGTCGTCACCGGGCTCTGGGACAGCTTCGCCGACGACGCCTTCATTCGCGACCGGGAGAGCGGCCTGTTCTTCGATCCGGAAAAAATGCATGCGCTGAACCATAAGGGCGAGGAACTCAGCGTCCGCGGGCCGCTCAATATCGCCCGCCCGCCGCAGGGATGGCCTGTCATCGTCCAGGCCGGCCAGTCGGATCCCGGCCGCCAGCTTGCCGCGGAGACCGCCGAAATGGTCTTCTGTTCGCCGCGCGATCTTGCCGCCGGCAAGGTGCTTTTTGCCGATATCAAGGGTCGCATGGAAGCCATCGGCCGCAACCGCGACCATCTGAAGATCCTGCCCGCCGCCTTCGTCATCGTCGGCGACAGCATCGAGGAGGCCCGCGCCAAACGTGCCACCCTCGACGGCCTGGTGCATTACGACAGCGCAATCGCCTCGCTTTCGATCGCGCTCGGCCATGACGCTTCCGGCTTCGATCCCGACGCGCCGCTACCGGCCGATATTCCCGACACCAATGCCAGCAAGACCGGCCGCGCCCAGGTCCTGAAGCTTGCGGCGGAAGAAAACCTGACCGTGCGGCAGCTGGCGCAACGCTATGGTGGCTATGCCGGCCTTGCCTTCGTCGGTACACCGGCAAGCATTGCCGACGAAATGGAATGCTGGCTGGAGGAGGAAGGCTCGGACGGCTTCAATATCGTCTTCCCCTATCTGCCGCAGGGTCTCCTTGACGTCACTGAACGACTGGTTCCGGAGCTTCAGCGCCGCGGCCTGTTCCGCAGCGAATATGAAGGCGCAACGCTGCGCGAGCATCTCGGCTTGCCGCGGCCGGAGAACCGGTTCTTCGTATCGGGCGCATGAGGCGCTGCTGCCAGCCGCTCAGCTCCGTGTGCCAGCAAAACGCCAGGGGTCGATGCATTCGATGCCTAGCGGGATGAAATGCGCGACATTGCGGGTCACGAGGTTCAGCCCGTGTTCCAACGCAGTGGCGGCGATCATTGCATCGGCGGATGGACGCTTGTCCGCGGTTGGAAGCAGTCCGGCCCGGCTTGCCGTCGCTGCATCGAATGGCAGGATGCGCTCGGCGAATTCCGTCAGCACGCTCTCATCCATCCAGCGGCGCAGATCCTCGGCGAAGCCGGGGTCCCTTCCGCGCTCGCGCTGGATGCCGAACTGGATTTCCATGATCGTAACCGCTGAGAGATAGGCTTCGGCAACGGAAAACTCCTTCATGAAGTCTTGGAATTCCCGCGACTGCCGCTCGGCTCTTCGCGCAGCAGAGACGACATTCGTGTCAAGCAGGAACACCATCAGAACTCGACGGTCCTGTCGTCAAAGCCGAGCCGCTCGGGCTCGAACTCCCTTTCATCGGCTGTCGGATCGCGCAAGGCCGCAAAGAGTGTCTTCGGCGCCTTCCAGTTCGCCTGAAATTCCGCATAACTGACAAGCACATAAGCCGCCTTGCCGCGATCGGTGATCACGAGCGGCCGTTCATTCGCCTCCTTCTTTGCCTTACTCGGATTCTGGTTGAAGGAAGCGCTGGTCATGAAGGACATTTTCATCGACATCGTCCATACTACATTCATCAGAAAGTATGCTACATTTAACTCACTTTTACAAGATCGGCGGGGAGGGAGCCCCCGCTTTCCTGGAGGAGTCATCCAGCGGCGCTCAGACCATGGCCACCGCCTGAAACGCATCGCTTTCTCCCGGCACCAATTCGAGCGGCCAGACGACGTTGCGGCCGGCATCGGGATAGAACTTGCGATAGGCCGGCATGTTGGCGAGAAGCATCTGGCCCAGCGCGATGCCGAGATCGTAGAGTGACATGCGGAAGCAGCTGAGCGAGGGCTGCAGGAACCGCGCTCGAGGCGCGTCACGGAAGCCGATCACGGCAATGTCGCGGCCGGGCATGACGCCTGCCTCCGTCAGGCGGCGGTAAAGGCCGATCGCCATCAGCTCGTAGATCAGGATCACCGCCGTCGGCCGCTCTTCAAGAAGCAGCAGCTCGTGGGCCGCCTGATAGCCGCCTTGTTCGCTCGACTTGACGCGGATGACGAGCGACCGGTCGAACGCTATATCGTGGCGTTCGAGCGCGCGGCGATAGCTCTCGAGAAAGACGTAGCCGAGGTTGACCTCGCTCGACGGCGCGGTGATCGCGATCCGACGGTGGCCGCGTGCGACCAGCCGCTGGACCGCATGTTCGGCCACGCCTTCGAAATCGAGATCGATCCAGGGCGAATTGCTGGCCGAAAGGCTGCGGCCGACCGAAACGAAGGGGATCTTTGCCCGCGACAGAAGATCGATGCGCCGGTCGATACGCTGCATATTCGAGATGATCATCGCATCGACGATGCCCCGCGCCACCATGCGCTTCAGATATTCGTGCGGATCCTCATCGCTCGGGCTGGGCAGCATGATGAGGTCGAGGCTGTGGCGGGCAAAGACGCTTTGCAGGCCGCTGGTGACGCCGAGGAAGAAGTTGTCGGCATTCTCGACCGCCTCCGTGCTGGATTCGATCATCAACCCGATGACCTTCGTCTCTCCCTGTCTCAGGCTCCGCCCCGACTGGTTGGCGACGTAGCCGAGTTCCTCCGCGGCTGCCAGCACGCGGCGGCGCGTTTCCTCGTTGACATCAGGCTTGCCATTCAGCGCCCGGGAGACCGTGCCGATCGAAATATCCAAGTGTTCGGCAAGCTGGCGAATGCCCTTCATCGTTGTTGATTTTCCCTGGAGCATGATGCCGAAAACTGCGCGCGGTTTCCAGATGACATCCTGCTTTCCTTCTCTGATTTAGATCCATTCGGATCTCGGTCCGAAATTTCGCATTTGGCGTCTATTGACATCGCAAAGTGTTTCCGCCAACATTCGTAAACGTTTACGGAGTGCGTGTCACGAGGAGAGTTGGCGCCATTCCCTGGAGGAAATCGTGAAATTCAGTGCCATTCTGTGCGGGTGCGGAGCTATGTCCAAAGGTTGGTTGCGCGCCATCGCTTCCAACCCTCAACTGGCCGAATCCATCACCATCGTCGGTCTCGTCGACCTCAACCGGGAGACGGCGGAAAAGCTCGCTGCCGAGTTCGGTCTTAAGGGCGCTGTGATCGGTTCGGACCTGTCCGAAGTTATCGCTGCGACCAAGGCCGATCTGGTCTTCGACATCGTCATTCCGTCCGCCCGGTACGATGTCGTTTCGGCGGCGCTCAAGGCCGGCTGCCACGTGCTCAGCGAAAAGCCGATGGCCGCCTCGCTTGCCGAGGGCGCTGCGCTGATCGATCTCGCCGCAGAAACCGGCCGCATCCATGCGGTCATCCAAAACCGCCGTTTCATCTCGGGCATCAGGCGCCTGCGCCGCTTCGTCGACAGCGGCGTGATCGGCGAGCTCACCGGCATCCATTGCGACTTCTTCCTCGCACCGCATTTCGGCGGCTTCCGCGAAGAGATGGATAATGTCCTGCTTCTCGACATGGCGATCCACACCTTCGATGCCGCCCGTTACGTCGCCGACAGGAAGCCGCTCGCCGTCTATTGCGTCGAGCGCAATCCGAAGGGGTCGTGGTACCGGCACGGCGCCTCGGCCAATGCCATCTTCGAATTTTCAGACGATATCGTCTTTACCTATCGTGGCTCCTGGTGCGCCGAGGGTGAGCGCACCAGCTGGGAAAGCCAGTGGCGTCTCGTCGGCTCGAAGGGCATGCTCACCTGGGACGGCGAGGAGAGCTTCAAGGCGACGGTTGCGGGCGAGGAGCCCGGCCTGTTGCGTGGTTCTACTTCCGTAAACGTTCCCGGTCCGGAGCATGACGAAGAAACCCACGGCCACGCCAGCGTCATCGCCGACTTCATCGCGGCGATCCGCACCGGCAAACAGCCCGAAACGGTCAACTCCGACAATATCAGAAGCCTCGCCATGGTCTTCGGTGCGATCGAAAGCGCCAAGACCGGCAAGCGCATCGAAATTTCAGCATAGGATCAAGTGACGTGAGCAACCCTGCAAAATCAATTCGCATCGGCACCATGGTCAGCGGTAACAAGGGCGATACCGCCCAGCGCATCGGCGAAATCGCCGACATGGGCTTCGAAAGCTTCGAACCCTTCTTCTGGCAGACGACCAAGGGCCAGGACCTTTCCGAGCTCGGCAAGCGCTGCCTCGACGCGATCGGCGACCGCGACATCACCATCTCGACGCTCGGCATGTTCGGCAATCCGCTGGAAGAGGACGCAATCGACCTGGAGACGCTGCAGGGCTGGAAAGACTGCATCGACAATGCCCATCATTTCGGCGCCACCTGCGTTGCCGGCTTCACCGGCCGCATCCGCGGCAAGCCGCTGACCGACAGCCTGCCGCGTTACAAGGAGATCTGGAGCGAGCTTGCCAAGCGCGCCGCCGACAAGGGCGTCAAGATCGCCTTCGAGAATTGCGCCATGGACGGCAACTGGGCGACAGGCGACTGGAACATCGCCCACAATCCGGACGCCTGGGAGCTGATCTTCAACGAAACGCCGGACGATCATATCGGGCTCGAATGGGAGCCCTGCCACCAGATGGTCTATCTGATCGACCCACTGCCGCAGATCCGCAAATGGGCGCACAAGTTCTTTCATGTTCACGGCAAGGACGCGACCATTCGCTGGGAGGTCATCAAGGAACACGGCATTTTCGGCAAGGAAAAATTCGTCTTCATGCGCACGCCGGGCTTCGGCGACAGCAACTGGACCGACATCATTTCCGAACTGCGCCTTGCCGGCTGGTCGGGCTCGATCGACATCGAAGGCTGGCACGACCCGGTCTATCGCGATGAACTCGAAATGACTGGTCAGGTTCACGGGCTCAACTATCTGAAGAAGTGCCGGGGCGGAGATTTCGTTGTTGATCCCTGATCGACCGCCTAAGGTACGGCGAACGCCGGGCTGGGAGGCCCGTCGGCGCCATGACTGACTAACCTGGGTCTTTTCGCGGCGCAGCCGCTTTTTTGGGAGGAAAGCATGAAAAGAATTGCAAGACTTGCGCTAGCACTCGGCACGGCGATGCTGATGACATCGATGGGCCATGCCGAACAGAAGACCTTCAAGATCTGGTGGTTCGAGGAGCCGACCACGGCTCAGGGCATTGTCTGGAAGAAAGCGCTCGAGGAGTTCAAGACGAAACATCCGGACGTCAACGTGAGCTTCGAGCAGAAAACCTTTCAGCAGTTGCAGGCCTCAGGCGGCATGATCCTCAATTCCGATCAGGCCCCCGACGTGCTCGAGTACAACAAGGGCAATGCGACCGCTGGCTTGGTTGCAAGCCAGGGATTGCTGACCAATCTGGATGACTATGTGAAGAAGGAAGGCTGGGACAAGATCCTTAACGAAGGCGATTTTGTCCTAAGCCGTTATGACGAAAAGGGCATCTATGGCTCCGGCCCTGTTTGGGGCGTCTCGGTCTTCGGCGAATATGTTTCGTGCTTCTACAATATTGACATGTTCGAAAAGGCAGGCCTCAAGCCGCCGACGACGCTCGAAGAGTGGGTCGCTGACATGGAAGCCTTCAAGCAGAAGGGTCTCACGCCTCTCGCGCTCGGCGCCATCGACACCAGTGGCCAGCACTTGCTTGCCTCTCTCGCCTATACCAAGGCCGATGACGCCTGGGTCCAGAATTATCAGGGTTTGAAGGCCCCCCTCGACGGCGCGCCCTACCTCTATGCGGCGCAGACATTGGTCGACTGGGTCAGCAAGGGCTACATCAACAAAGACTCCACGGGCATGAAGGACACGGACGCGGCCCTGCTCTTCACCTCCGGCAAGGCGCCGATGTACGTCTCGGGCACGTGGAATCTCGGCACCTTCGCCTCGACCATCAAGGACTTCAAGTGGGGTCAGTTCGTAATTCCGACGCCGAAATATTCGGTCGGCTCGACAGGCAATCTCTGGGTCGTTCCCAAGGGCAGCAAGAATCCCGATCTCGCCGCCGAGTGGATCAGCCTGACCTTGTCGCCGAAGTACCAAGCTGAACTCGGCAATGCCGGCGGCGTGCCGATCGCCGCTGATCTTTCAGCCATCACCAACCCCATCGGTAAGAACGCGGCAGCGGTTTTCAAGCAGATCTCTGACAAAAGCGGCCTCGGTTTCTATCCTGACTGGCCGGTCCCCGGCTACTACGACGTGCTCAATCAGAAAGACACCGGTCTCTTCCAGAGCAGTCTGACTGCGGAGCAGTTCGTCGAACAGATCAAGCAGGTTTACGACGACGCGCAGGAAAATCAGTAGCGCGACCTTGAACGCTGGGCTGCGCCTCTGGCGCAGCCCCATTATGGGAGGCTGAAGGAAGAATGATATGGCCATATCCAGCCAGCGATCGAGCGACGGTTCACGAAGCTATAGCCTCTACCTCATCCCTGGGGCGATCGGCTTCATTCTGATCGTGCTGATACCGCAGCTTGCTAATCTCGCACTGAGCTTCACGGCATGGAAAGGCGTTGGCACGCCGCGACCGGTCGGCCTGCAGAACTATCATCGCCTGCTGACGGACGATCAATTCTGGGGATCGATGTATCACACCCTGCTGTTCATCGTCTCGATGACCGTGATACCGGTGTGCATCGGCCTGTTGCTGGCCGCTCTGCTGTTCGACTATGTCAGGGACCAATTCGGGGAATGGGTCTCGAGCTTCTTCAGGGCCGGTTTTTACTTACCGCAGATTCTGCCCGTAACGGTCGCGGGCGTGCTTTGGGGTTGGATTCTCAATCCCGTCGGTGTCATCAACATCACGCTAAAGGCCATCGGCCTTGATAATCTCGCCCAGAACTGGATCGGCGATGCGACATACGCACTTGCTGCCGTCTCGCTCGTCATTGTTTGGATACAAGTCGGCTATTGCCTGGTGGTGTTCATGGCCGGTCTATCGCGCATCGACCCTTCTCTCTACGAGGCTGCCGAGCTCGATGGGGCAAACTGGTGGAGCCGGCTGGTGACGATCACCATTCCGCTTCTGGCGCCGGAGATTTTCGTCGTTGTGCTGACCACGCTGATCGCAGCGCTTAAAGTCTTTGCGCCAATCTTTGTCATCACCGCCGGCGGCCCCGACAATGCCACGCTCGTGCCATCCTATCTGACTTACTACCACTTCTTCACAACACAGCGCGTCGGCTATGCCGCAGCCATCGCGGTTGTGCAAACGACTCTGACGATCGCTTTGGCTGTGATTTTCCTACGCTTCCAGAGCCAGCAGGAGGCGAAGGAGTAGATCATGGCTTACTCAGTTCTCAGCGATGGTACGACCAAGGCAAAGGCGACGGCGGTAGCCGATCGCGCGCGGCGCGATCCCATGCGGTGGGTGGTGCTGGCCATCCTTATTCTGCTCCTCGCCTTTACGCTCTTTCCCTTTTTCCTTGCTCTGCTCAACGCCGTCAAGGCGAGCGCCGAATACGCGGTCGGCGGACCGCTTTCGATTCCCCGGTCGATCGATCTCACCGCGATCGAGAAATTCTGGACGGTGTCTGATTTCAGCCGCAAGCTGCTCAACAGCGTGGTGATCAGTCTCGCTGTGTCGGTGTTGGGGGTACTGATAAGCCTGTTCAACGCCTATGCGATTGGGGTCGGCAAGGTGCCGGGTTCCCGCGTGATCTTGGTGGTCTTTCTTCTCGGCATTATGGTGCCGCAGGAGTCCATCATTTACCCGCTTTACTACATGGCGAAAGCGAGCGGTCTCTACGATACGCAGCTTTCCGTGATCATCATTTTTGCGGTCCTGCAAAGCGCTTTCGGGACTTACCTGCTCTCGACCGTGCTCAGTACCTTTCCCAAGGAAATCCTCGAAGCGGCCGAGATGGATGGCTCGACCCACTGGAAAACGCTGTGGTTCGTAGTCGTCCCTGTGCTGCGGCCGACGCTCATGGTCCTGGGAACCTTCTTTTTCATCTGGACTTGGAACGAATTCTTGATCCCGCTCGTCATGCTGGTGTCCAACAACAACCAGACGGTCTCGGTCGCCATGGGCCTCACCCGCGGTCAGAATATGTCGGACCCGGTGCTGCAGGCCTCGGCGGCTTTCCTGGGTATAATACCGACCGTGATCTTCTTCTTGATCTTCCAGCGCACACTAACGCGCGGCATCGCCGCCGGAGCAGTCAAATGATGACATTTTTCACCCTTGGCCATCTCATCGGTCTCGGTTGGGGACCAGCAAGGTTTTCGGTATGAGCCAGGACATCCAGATCGAACTCTTGGGCATCGAGAAGCACTACGGCGCCTTTCACGCGCTTAAGAACGTCAACCTTTCAATTCCCAAGGGCACGTTCGTGGCGCTGGTCGGTCCGTCCGGATGCGGCAAGTCCACGTTGCTCCGCTCGCTTGCCGGGCTGGAAAAAATTACTGGCGGCACGCTGAAGATTGCCGGCGAGGTGATGAACGACGTGCCGCCGCGGGCGCGCAATATCGCCATGGTTTTTCAGAGTTACGCCCTCTATCCCCATATGACGGTGGAACAGAACCTGACCTATTCGCTGAAAATGCACGGTGTCCCTAAGGCAGAGGCAAAACAGAAAGCCGAGGAAGTCGCTGTCATCACCGGTCTTTCCCGGCTGCTCGACCGTTATCCGCGCCAGCTTTCCGGGGGCCAACGTCAGCGTGTAGCCATGGGCCGCGCCATTATCCGCAACCCCCAGGCCTTCCTGTTCGACGAGCCGCTTTCCAACCTTGATGCAGCGCTGCGTGTCTCGATGCGCAAGGAAATCCGCGCCCTGCACGACCGGCTGGGCGCCACCTCGGTGTATGTTACCCACGACCAGATCGAGGCGATGACGATGGCTGACCATGTCGTCGTCATGAAGGACGGTGTTATTGAGCAGCAGGGCGCGCCACTCGATCTTTACGATCGGCCGGCCAACCGGTTCGTCGCCGGTTTCATCGGTTCGCCGGCGATGAATTTCATTCCCGCGGTCGGCGCGGAAGACGGAAGACACGTGGTGCTCGATTTCGGCGCGGTGAAGCAGAGACTTGCGATCAACCGCAGCGTTGAGCCCGGCCGAACGCTCGTCGCAGGCATCCGGCCAGAACATATCGAGGTGGTCGCGCCCGGGCAGGGCAGCTTCGACGTGCCGATCGCCTTCGTCGAATCGACCGGCTCGTCGACCTTCATCGTCGCGGAGACCCAGCCGGAATTGACGATCGTCGAGACGCGCCGCGACAGGGTCAAGACGGGAGATAGGATCGGGCTTTCGATCGATCCGGGGCAGATCCATCTGTTCGACGCATCGACGGACCGTGTGATATAACATCGCCAGCGCAGGGACGCTGACGGCTTCATAAAACCATCACCAGCCTCTGCGAAGGGATTGCTCCCGCACGCGTCACTCCTGCAGCATCCGGATTTTCTTCATGGCATCCTCCCCGATTTCAGCGCGTCTTTCCCCTACCGCGTCGTCCCGCCTCGTCGTGCTTGCCGAAGCGGTCGTGAAGGCGGGCGAAACCGCCCGCGGCTCGCTGCGGCGACGAACATCGGCCGAAATGCTGGCCAAGGCGCCGCGCGACTATCAGACCGAGATCGATGTCGCCGTCGAGCGGATCATCGTCGACGAGATGACGAAGGCTTTTCCGGATTATGCCATTCAAGGCGAGGAAGCCGTCGGCAACCGCACGGCCGGGCCGGAAACACCCATCATCTATATCGATCCGATCGACGGCACCACCAATTATGCCTGGGGCCTTCCGCATTTCGGCATGACGATCGCAATCGCCGAAGGCGGCAGGCTCGTCGCCGGCGTCGTTTATGACGCGATGCAGGACGAGCTGTTCAGCGCCGAGCTCGGTGGCGGTGCCTATCTCGACGGCGAGCGCATCCGCTGCGCCGAGGTCGGCGACATCGAAAACGTGCTTGTCGGTGCAGGCCTGCCAATCCCGGGCCAGGTCAAGGCGGTCGCCGAAGCGGCCTATTTCGACGCCATCAAACGGCTGATGGCCAACACGGCAGGCGTACGCCGCCTCGGCTCGGCGGCGCTGTCGATCGCCTATGTCGCCTGCGGCCGGCTGGACGGATTCTTCGAGGACGGGCTCTCGATCCATGATTTCGGCGCCTCGGCGCTGATGGTCGAGGAGGCAGGCGGCATCGTCACGCGTTTTTCCGGTGCCGCCGTCGACGGGCCGGGCGATATCCTCGCCGCCAGCAAGGCATTGTATCCCTGGCTCAAGGAAGGCTTCGCGACGAAGGCGTAATTTAGACCGGCAACAGCCGCCCAAGCTCCGCATCGCCCCTTGCCGTCATCGATTGATGGACGAGTTCATTGTTGCGGTAGACGAAAAAACTGGTGCAGCTCGGCTCGACCTTCATTCCGGTCCGAATCCGATCGTCCGGCGCCACCATCGCCTTCAAGCGGCTGCCGTCGGCCAGATCGACATCGACCATCTTATGCGTGCCGAAATCGACGACGCGATGGACCGTCGCGGCATCCGGCCGGTCCGAGGACCGGATCATCAGCGCTTCAGGACGGGTGGCCAGCGTCACGGGTCCGTCCTCGATGGGGATCGCAAGCGGGAAGAGCGGATGCTCGCAGGCGCCGTTTCTGGTGTGGCTCTCGACGAAATTCATCGAGCCGATGAAGCCGGCGACGAAGGCTGTCTGCGGCTGCCGGTAGATAGTGCTCGGCGGCGCGATCTGCTCTGTGCGTCCGTCGCGCATGACGACGATGCGGTCGGCGAGCGCCAAGGCTTCGTCCTGGCCGTGGGTAACGAAGAGCGTGGTGATGCCGAGGCGCTGCTGGATATCGCGCACTTCTTCCCGCAGCCTTTCGCGCAGGTGCTGGTCAAGGCTGGCGAAGGGTTCGTCGAGCAACAGGATCTTCGGCTCGAGCACCAGCGAGCGGGCAAGGGCGACGCGCTGCTGCTGTCCGCCCGACAGTTGCGTCGTCATCCGCCGCGCGTAATCGCCAAGGCCGACCAGATCGAGCGCATTCTCGACACGCTGACGAATTTCGGATTTCGGCAGCCGGCGAAGCTTCAGACCGAAGGCGATGTTGTTGAAGACATCCATATGCGTCCAGAGCGCGTGGCTCTGGAACACCATGCCAGTCGGGCGCCGCTCGGGCGGCAGGCTCGTCACATCCCTGCCGTCGATGCGGATCGTTCCGCCGCTCGGACGCTCGAAGCCACCGATCATTCTGAGAAGCGTCGACTTGCCGGAGCCTGAGGGGCCAAGCAGGCAGACGAGTTCGCCGTCGCCGACTTCGAGCGAAAACTCGCGAACGGCAAAGGTGCTTCCGAACAGCTTCGAAACGCCCTCGATCATTAGATGTGCCATTCTCAAACCTTTCCTCAATTGGCGCCTCTCACGCACCAAAACCTCTCGCGAACGCGCCAGTGCCGATGACGCGGCGCGCAAACATCAGCGCGATGAAGGACGGCACCCACAGCATGACGGAGAGCACGGCGCCATATTGCACGACGATCTGATTGTTGATGAAGCTGATCATCAGCACCGGCATGGTGCGGATCCCAGGCGCGCCAATCAGCCAGGCGCCTTCGGTTTCATAGAAGGTGCCGACGAAGGTCAGAAGCAGGGCGGCGGTGATCGTCGGTGCGGCCTGCGGCAGCGTGATCGACCAGAAGACGCGCAGCGGCGTGGCGCCGGCATCGCGGGCTGCCTCTTCCATGCGCCGGTCGACACTCTGGAAGGCTGCGACCGGAATCCAGATCATCAGCATCAGCGTGCCGACGAGCTGGATCAGCACGACGCCCCAGAAGGTGCTTATCAGGCCGAGCTGCAGGAAGATGCCGGCAATGGCGACGAGCAGGCCGAATTTCGGGAAGGCATGCGATGCGAGAAACGACAGGAACAGGATATTTCTGCCGGGAAAGCGCATGCGCGCGAAAGCATAGGCGGCGGGAAGACAGATGACGGCGGAAAGGGCGGTCACCGTCGCGGTCAGCCGCAGACTGAGCAAGAGAGCATCCCAGACATCCGAGCGCGCCAGCGTCTGGCCCCAGAAGCGCAGGCCGAATTGCCGCGGGATCACCGACGGGTAACGCCAGACCTGGGTGAAGGCCCATGTGCCGACGACGATCAGCGGCAGCGCGATGAACAGCGTCAGCAGGCATGCGAAGAGCATGCCGATCCAGTCGAAGCGAAGGCCGATGCCCGGTCTAGTTGTTCTCATGGCCGGACCTCCCGGTTGCGGGCAATCGACCGGATATAGAAGATGCCGAAGACCAGGCAGAAGGCGAATGTGATGACGGCCTGGGTCATGGCGTTCAGCGGGTCGTTCATGTCGGCGAAGGTGCGCTGCATGAACGGCCCCATCATCTCCGGCGATGCCGGGCCGAGCACATAGGGAAGGGTGAAGGCGGAAAAGATGCCGAGCACCGCAAAGGAAGCAGTGACCAGCAGGGAATTGCCCATGCGCGGCAGAATGATCGAGACGAAGACCCGAAGCGGCCCTGCGCCGACGTCGCGGGCGGCCTCGATGGCGCTGTTCGAAACCGAGGAGAGGCCGGCCGTCAGCATCAGCACCGTCAACGGAAGATTGTCCCAAACGAGGCCGATCACCGGTCCCCACGGCGTCAGATAGGGCGTGCGCAGCTTGGGCAGGCCGACGGCGTTCAGCAACAGGTCGACGGTGCCGTTCGGCCCGATGGTCCTGATCAGCGCATAAGCAAGAATGATTGACGGCACGAACATCGGGAAGATCGCAAGAGCCTGCACGTAGGCAGCAAGGCGACCTTGCGAGAAGCGAAGGTAAAGCGCGATCGGAAGGCCGATCGCCAGAAGCAGAATGCCACAGACGGCGGTGGTCCACAGCGTCAGCCATAGATTGCCGAGGCTGTAGCCATCGGAAAAGAAGAAGCGGTAGGAGGCGAGCGAGAACTCCGTCGCGCCCTCAGGGCCTCGAATCAAAATCGTGCCGACGACCGCCGAAAAGATCGGGAAGATGATCAGCCATCCAACCAGGAAGACCGGCAGCGCAACGAGGAGGAGCCCGAGGAAGCTCCTCCTGTCGATAGATTGGTGACGGCGCGGTGCCGCCAGCGCGGTATCGGCGGACATCAGGTGCGGCTGATGCCCGGCGCGACGTTGCGATACCAGCCGTCGTTGATCGCCTTTTCCCAATCGCCGCTCGGGAAGGTGGGGATGGTCGACGGAATGACGTCAGCATATTTCTTGCGCAGATCGTCGGAGATATGGTCCCAGGAGATGGCAGGAAAGCCGCCGATCTGGGTGATGATCGCTTCCTGTATTTCCTTCGTCAGCATGAACGCGGCAAGCTTCAGCGCCGCATCCTTGTTGGCGCCGTTCGAGAACACCGTGATGCTGGAGAAGCCGCCGCAAAGGGCGAGATCGCCAAGCTGCACCAAGCCAGTCGTCTCGGGCAGTACGCCCTGCGAGATCGCCTGCAGCACCTGGTCCGACCAGACCGGCACCATGGTGACGACACCCTGGGCAAGCAGCTGGATCGACTGGGTATTGCCTGATGTATAGGCGCCCTTGTCGTAGAGCGAAGGGGCGAGATCGTTGAGCAGCTTCCAGGCCGGCGTCAGCGCCTTGGTGCCGTAGTCCACGGTGAAATTGTCGACCTTGAATTTCTTCGGATCGCGGCCGTTCACCTCATGAATTGCGCGGCGAACGAAGTTGCTGCCCGAACCGCCCTTGTCGGGTCTGTTGTAGATGAACTGGCCCGGATGGGCCTTGATCCAGGTCGTGAGCTGATCCCAGCTTTTTGGGGCATCCTTCGGGTCGAGCTTGGCCGTGTCGTAGGCGAGCAGCACCTGCGAGCCGCGATAGGGAAGCGAGTAGGGGGTATCGAAGGCCAGTGGATTGATGTGGCCGTAGCCTTCGATGTTTTCGGCTGACAATTTCACCCAGAGGCCGGCATCGATACCACCCGCCGGCAAACGCGGATCGAACTGCTCGAAAAGGTCAGCCTGCGGATCGGTCTTCGTCTTCAGCGCTGCGAGCGCGCGGTCGGCGATGGCGCGCAGGCCGTTATTATCGCCGGCATCGGTCACCTTCAGCGGGAGTTCGGGATGCGCCTTTTCGAAGGCAGGGCGGATGATGTTGTTCCAGAGGTCGACGATATTGGCATCCGAACCGCTATAGAGGTCGATCGTGCCGACTGCCGCCGATGCGAAGCGCGGGAGAGCCAGAAGACCCGCCGCAGCCGACGATGTGATCAGAAATTCACGCCTATTCATAACCGTCTCCATCAGGTGTCGAGGCTCTGCCTCGGCGGATTGTCGGAGGCCTTGCTAGCGCCGGCGCGTAACATCGACATGACAGGACCAGGCTGTTCGAAAGGAAATTGCACAGCTGTGCTTATTTCCGCCGTGTGGAAATCGCGGGCCGGAGATACTATCTCTTGGCAAACAAGGAGACATCCAATGACCGAAGAACGTGCAGTGCTCGCCGGTGGCTGCTTCTGGGGCATGCAGGACCTCATCCGCCGGTACAAGGGCGTGATTTCGACCCGGGTCGGCTATTCCGGCGGAGACGTGCCGAATGCCACCTACCGCAACCACGGAACCCATGCCGAGGCGATCGAGATCATCTTTGATCCCGCAAGGATTAGCTATCGCGAAATCCTCGAATTTTTCTTCCAGATCCATGACCCGAGCACGCGCAACCGCCAGGGCAATGACGTCGGTGCGAGCTACCGCTCGGCGATCTTCTACGCCAGCCCCGAGCAGGAGCGTGTCGCCAAGGATACGATCGCCGATGTCGACGCATCCGGCCTCTGGCCCGGCAAGGTCGTCACCGAGGTCGTGCCGGTGAGCGATTTCTGGGAGGCCGAGCCCGAGCATCAGGATTATCTGGAGCGGATACCAAACGGCTACACCTGCCATTTCGTCCGGCCAGGCTGGAAGCTGCCGGTCCGCCAGAAGATCGCCTGACGCTTTTACATACATGCCGGCATCAGAGCCGGCATGTATGAGGCGACGTCTTCCATCTATCATCGCGCAGTTGGGCCGGAGCGCCACCCGCCGCATCACCTTCCTCGACGAGCAGAAGGCCAAGCGCGAAAACCGCTCCATCGATGACGTCGTCGCCGAAAGCACTGGCAGCATTCCGCTCGGCCGTTATGGCCGGCCGGAAGAATATGGCAATTTCGTCGCCTTCCTGGCGAGCGAGCCTGCCTCCTATCTGACCGGATCGGTGATCCTCGTCGATGGCGGCATGATCCAGAGCATCTGACAGAAACCGGATTGGACACGAGAACCGATGGCCCTTAGCACTGAAGCGATAGCAACACTCAAGGCCGTCTCGACGGCGACATTGACGACCGTTCTTCTAAAGAAAGGCTTGCGCAATGTCTGGATCCGCGGCGCCGTTCCGTTAAAGCCCGGCCAGCCGCGCATCGTCGGCCCGGCCTTCACGCTCCGCTTCGTTCCGGCCCGCGAGGATCTGGCGACGCCGGCATCCTGGGCCTCGCCGATCTCGACGCGCGCCGCGATCGAGGCGATGCCGGAAGGCTGCGTCGCCGTCGTCGACGCGATGGGCGTGACCGATGCCGGCATCTTCGGCGATATCCTCTGCGCCCGCATGCAGAAGCGGGGTGTTGCCGCACTTGTCACCGACGGCGTGGTGCGCGATCTTGCCGGCGTGCTCGACACCGACCTGCCGGTCTGGTGCCGCGGCGTCGCGGCACCTCCCTCGGTTGCCGGCCTCACCTTCGTCGCCTGGCAGCAACCGATCGGTTGCGGCGGCGTCGCGGTCTTTCCCGATGACATCATCGTCGTGGACCAGGACGGCGCGGTGCTGATCCCGGCCGATTTGCTCGAGGCTGTGCTGGCGGAAGCCCTGGAACAGGAGCGCATGGAAGCCTGGATCATGACCAGGATCGATGACGGCGTGCCGCTGCCCGGCCTCTATCCGATGAACGCCGAAACCAAGGCGCTCTACGAGGCTTCGAAGAAATAATCTCCAAGCCAGTGCGAATGGAAAGGGGTCGCTGCCTCGCGACCCCTTTTTTGTTTTGGCGCAGACAGAAGTCTGCTCCGGTAAGCCGCCCCCGCACTTCAATAACGCGGCGCGTAATCCAAACCGCCGTCGATCCGTGCCGGGCGCCCGTCCAGGAAAAGCTCGCCGATGCGCGGCGCCGAGCGGGCGATGACCTTGCCGCGACGGATCACCGCCAGCCGGTTCGGCTTCAGCCGCAGCGCTTCCAGCGTGTCGCTCGCCTGGAGGATGACGAGGTCGGCGTTACATCCCTTTTCCAGGCCGTAACCTGCAAGCCCCATCGTCTTTGCCGAATTGACCGTCAATGCGTCGAAAATCCTCTTCTTGTCGTCGATGCCGGCCATCTGCGCGACATGGATCGCCATATGGCCGACCTCCAGCATGTCGCCCGACCCCATCGAATACCAGGGATCCATGACGCAATCGTGCCCGAAGGAGACGTTGAGCCCCGCATCCATCAATTCCCTAACGCGGGTCATGCCGCGGCGTTTCGGATAGGTGTCGTGGCGGCCCTGCAGCATGATGTTGATCAGCGGATTGGGGATGACGTTGATCTCGGCCTCCGCCATCAGCGGGATGAGCTTGGAGACATAATAATTGTCCATCGAGTGCATCGAGGTCAGATGCGAGCCGGCGACGCGCCCTTTGAGCCCGAAGCGGATGGTTTCCGCAGCCAACGTCTCGATATGGCGCGAGAGCGGATCGTCGGTTTCGTCGCAATGCATATCGACTGGCAGGCCGCGGTCGGCAGCGATGCGGCAGAGCGCCTCGACCGAGGCCGTACCTTCGCCCATCGTCCGTTCGAAGTGGGGAATGCCGCCGACGAGGTCGACGCCCATGTCGAGGGCGCGGTTGAGAGTGTCGATCGCGCCGGGTGAGCGGTAATAGCCATCCTGAGGAAAAGCGACCAATTGCAGATCGATATAGGGCGCGACCTTTTCGCGAACCTCGATCATCGCCTCGACGGTCACCAGTCTGGGATCGCTGGTGTCGACGTGGCTGCGAATGAAGAGCAGCCCCTGCGTGACCGCCAGGTCGCAATAGCGCAACGCACGATCGACCAGCTCTTCTTTTGTCACGATCGGGCGCAACTCTCCCCAGAGCGCGATTCCTTCAAGCAGCGTGCCGGATACATTCATGCGCGGCAGGCCAAGCGACAGGGTGGCGTCCATATGGAAATGCGGGTCGACGAAGGGCGGGCTGACCAGCCGACCTGTCGCGTCGATCTCTTCCCCCGCCTGCGCCTGGAGATTGCGCTCGACAACGACGATCTTGCCGCCCTGGATGCCGATATCGATATTCTTTGAGCCATCGGGGAGATTTGCATTTCTGACGATCAAATCGAACATCGGAACCTCATTGGATGTGGGCGGTTTCAGCGTTCGCCGCGTCGATAGGGCTGCATCAGCGCCTGCGGCACGCGGGCGCGGCGGGCCATGACGGCAAGAGCGGCAATGGAAAGGATATAGGGGGTCATCAGGAAAAGCTGATAGGGCATGAGCCCACTCAGCGCGGTTTGCAGCCGAAGCTGAAAAGCGTCGAAGAAGGCGAAGAGCAGGGCGCCGAAAAGCGCGCGACCGGGGCGCCAGGAGGCGAACACGACGAGGGCGATGCAGATCCAGCCGCGTCCCTGCACCATCGTCGGGAAGAAACTGTTGAATGCCGACAATGTCAGGAAGGCCCCGCCCATTCCCATCAGCGCGCTTCCGGCAATCACCGCGCCATAGCGCACCTTCATTGGATTGACGCCCTGGGCTTCCGCCGCATGCGGATTTTCGCCGGTCATGCGGATCGCAAGCCCCACCGGTGTGCGGAAGATGATGTAGGCCATCAGCAAGGCGATAATGATCGCGAGATAGGTCGGCGCCGTCTGCGTGAAGAAGGCCGGCCCGATGAAAGGCAGGGTCGAAAGCCCAGGAATGGCGATCGGTTGGAACGGCACGATGGTGGGTGGCGTATTGGCAAGCGGCACGATCAGCCGGAAGACATAATAGCTGAAGCTGGAGGCAAACAGCGTGACGCCGAGACCGGAGACATGCTGGGAGAGGCCGAGCGTCACCGTTAGCGACGCGTGCAGCAGGCCGAAGACGCCGCCGGCTATGCCAGCTATCAGAAGGCCGGTCCAGAGATCGGCGCCGTGATAAACGGAAAGCCAGCCGATCATCGCGCCGAAGGTCATGATGCCTTCGATGCCGAGATTGAGCACGCCGGCCCGTTCGCAGAGCAAGGCGCCAAGCGTGCCGAAAATCAGCGGCGTGGCGATGCGCAGGATTGCCGCCCAGAGCCCTGATGAAGCGATGATGTCGAACAGTTGCATCATCGCCGGATCCTGTATTGGGTGAAGAACAATGCGATCAGCATCGTCAGCAGCGACAACGCCACCGTGACATCGGCGATATAGGTGGGGATGCCAAGGCCTCGGCTCATGCCGTCCGCGCCCACAAACATGGTTGCCGTGAAAATGGCGGCGAAGACGACACCGAGCGGATTGAGGTTGGCGAGCATCGCGACAACAATGCCGGAATAGCCGAAACCCGGCGATAGATCGGTCGTCACGTAGCCCTTGACCCCCATCACCTCGATCGCTCCCGCGAGCCCCGCAAGCCCGCCGGACAGGCAGGCGACTTTCACCAACGTTCTGCCGAGCGGCACGCCGGCGAAGATCGCACCGGTGGGATTGAGGCCGGCGGCGCGCGACTGCATGCCGAACACGGTTCGGGACTGAACAAAATGAACGACGACAGCCAGCCCGATCGCGATCGCAAAGCCGATATGCAGGCGTGAGCGGGCGATCAATTTCGGCAGCATGGCATGATCGCTGACGGATTGCGACTGCGGCCAGCCGAAGGCGAGCGGGTCCTTGAGAACGCCGTCGATCAGCATCGAGACGAAGAGCACGGCGATGAAGTTCAGCAGCAGGCTGGTGACGACCTCATCGACCGAGAAGCGCAGCCTGAGCCAGAGGGGAATGAGAATGAGCACCATGCCGGCAATGGCGCCGATCAGCAGCAGGAGCGGAATGAGAATGGGTGCCGGAAGATCGCCCAACAGTTTCGAACTCGCCGCGGCAACGGCGATGGCGCCGAGATAAAATTGGCCCTCGGCGCCGATATTCCAGAGCCGCGCCCGAAAAGCGACGGCGGCGGCAAGCCCCGTCAGCATCAGCGGCGTTGCTCGCGTCAGTGTTTCGGTCGCCGACAGCCGCGAGCCGAAAGCACCGATCAAGATACGCCAATAGGCATCGAGCACCGGCGCGCCGGCAATGGCGATCAAGATGCCCGCCAGCGCAAGCGCTGCGATCACCGCGATGACGGGCGTGACGATCAGCAGGTACAGCGGACGGTGTTCGCGGCGCTCAAATCGCATGGCTGGTCTCGTGGGTCTCTTGCCATTCGCCGGTCATCATCAGCCCCAGCCTGCGGGCATCGGCGTCTTCGGCCTCGACGGGCGATGATAGGCGGCCACCGACGATCGCCTGTATACGGTCGGCGAGCGCGATCACCTCGTCGAGGTCTTCGGAGATCAGCAGGACGGCGGCGCCCTGCCGGCGGGCTTCGAGCAGGCGCGCGTGCACGGCCGCCACGGCCCCTTCGTCGAGTCCACGTGCGGGCTGCGCGGCGATCAGGATACGCGGCCGCCGATGCAGGTTGCGGCCGAGAATGAGCTTCTGCATATTGCCGCCGGAGAGCACCCGGGTACGGACGGCTGGCCCGCCGCCACGGACATCGAACCCGTCGATGATCTCCCTGGCGAAGGCCATGCCGGCCTTGCGGTTGACAAAACCGAGGCGCGAGAAGGCCGGTGAGGCGAGGCGCTCCAGCACGGCATTTTCCCAGATCGCCATCTCGCCGATCACGCCCTCCTCATTGCGGTCTTCAGGAATGCGGCCGATACCGGCATCGACGACATCGGCGACGCCGAGATCACCGACGGCCTCCCCGAACAGAAGAAGGTCGCCGCCGCTACGCGCCAGCGTGCCGGAAAGAAGGTGCGCCAACGCCGCCTGGCCATTGCCCGAAACGCCGATGATGCCGAGGATCTCGCCCTGGTGCAGCCGAAAGCTGATCGATTTCAACCGATCGATGCCGTCGATGCGCACCGTGACATCGGCGGCTTCGAGCGCAACCGCGCCGGGCGTCGGCGGCTCGCGCACCGGCCGCGTCACGCGGCGGCCGACCATCAGTTCGGCAAGTTCGGCCTTGCTGGTTTCCGACGCCTTGCGTTCGGCGACCATCTTGCCGCCGCGCAGCACGACGATGCGGTCGGCTGCCGCCATCACCTCGTCGAGCTTGTGGGAGATGAAGATCAGCGACAGGCCCTGGCGGGCCATCTCCTTCAAGGTCGTAAACAGCCGTTCGGCCTCGATATTGGTCAGTACCGCCGTCGGCTCGTCGAGGATCAGGATGCGGGCATCGTTATAGAGCGCCTTGAGGATCTCGACGCGTTGCTGCTCGCCGACCGACAAGTCGCCAATACGGGCATCCGGATCGACCTTGAGGCCGAAGCGCTCGGAAATCGCCAGGAGCTTCTTTCGCGCCGCTGATGTTCCCGAGCGCCAGACCCACAGGCTTTCGGTGCCGGTCATGACATTTTCGAGCACGGTCAGATTGGGCGCGAGCGAGAAATGCTGATGCACCATGCCGACGCCGGCCCGGATCGCCGCACGCGGCTTGCCCTGCGGCACTTCCAAGCCTTCGATCAGAATTCGACCGGCATCCGGCATGTAGTGACCGAAAAGGATGCTCATCAGCGTTGTCTTACCCGCGCCGTTCTCGCCAAGCAGGGCCACGACCTCGCCTCTGGCAAGGGTCATGGAAATATCGTCATTGGCGAGATTGTCGCCGAAACGCTTGCTGACGCCGACAATTTCCAGCACCGGCCCGGTCATGACGGCAATCCTGCGACGGGAAAACGGTGCTGCCATCGCCCTTCGGCCTCCAGCCGTGCCGCAAGTGACAGGAGACGCGGCTCGTGACCCATCGGCGCCATGATCTGCACCGGCAGTGGCATGGCATGCTCATCCTGTCCGAAAGGCAGTGTCAAAGCAGGAAAACCCGAAACATTGGCGAGGCAGGCAAGCGGCGCAAATGCCGTCATCCGCTCGAGATGCAGATCCGCATCGGCATGATCGGACGGAAAGGAACCGATCGCAAGAGGTGTGGAGGAAAGCATCGGCACGAGGATGCAATCGACCCTGTCGAACAGCGCCCAGAGCCTATGGCTCACCAGGACGGCGTCGTTCAGCGTGTTCCAGAGCGATGTGGCCGGGAGCGCCCGTCCGCGGGCCGTAAAGGCCTGCGTCAGAGGCTCGGCCTTGCTTTGATCAAGAGCAGCAGCCTCAATGAATGCGGCGAGATTGACGGAGACGATATCGGCAAAGGTGCGGCCGCTTGAAGTGACGCTCCATTCGAAATCGGCCCAACTCAGCGGAACGATCTCGTGTCCGTCGCTCTCGAGAGCACGGGCCGCAGCCTCGACGGCTGCGAGCCGGTCACCCGCGGTCGGATAGACTGACCCGGTATCGGCAAGCAGGCCGATCCGCAGACCGCCGTTACCGATATCGGCAGGGGACGGATCCGCAAAGGGTCCTCGTGAATTGCCGGTCAGCCTGTCGAAAATCAGCGCCGTATCCCGCACCGAGCGACAGACCGCGAGTTCGCTGGCAATGCCGGCAAGGTGGTTGCCGAAGGATGGCCCGCCCGGGATGGCGCCGCGCGTCGGCTTCATCCCGACAAGGCCACAGCAGGCGGCGGGCACACGGATCGAACCGCCGGCATCGGTGGCATGCGCAATCGCGACGATCCCGGCGGCAACTGCCGCCGCCGCCCCGCCGGAGGAGCCGCCCGCGGTCCGGGTCGGATCGAGCGGGTTGCGACAGACAGGCCCGATCGCCGGCTCGCTGGCGAGCGAAAGGCCGAATTCCGGACTCGTCGTCAGGCCGAACAGGCAAAAGCCGGCGTCGCGGAAACGGGCAGCCAGATCGGAATCCGCTTCGCCGCCTTTTCGTTCGAAGAGACGGGAACCGGCCGATACCGGCAGCCCGGCGAAGGGGCCGCCAAGATCCTTCGCCAAGGTCGGAACGCCGGCAAAGGGCCGGGCTGCGAAGCGATCGGGCGCGCGCCGCCGCTCCCGGTCGCGGTCGTCGGCCGAGGCGAGACCCATGGCGGCATCAATATAGGCGAGCGCACCGAGCGGCTCCTGCCGCGCAGCTGCGGCAAGAGAGGCCTGCATCGCCTCTGCAGCGCTCCAGTGGCCATTCCTGATCGCTGCCGCCAGGTCGGTCGCATCGCCTTGCATGAGCATGAGCCGAATTACTTCGGCTCATCCATCATCTTCGGAACTTCGAAGGTGCCGGCCTTGATCTCCGCCCGCTTGGCTTCCATCGCAGCCTCCGCCTCGGCAGGCGCAACGCCCTTCACGAAGACGATGTCGCTGCCGCCGTCCTTCATCAAGCCGTAGGACGTGTAGTTCCTGCCGACCGGCTTTCCGGCAGCGACATCGGCGATCGCCGCGTTGAGGATCGGGCGGAAGTACCACATGGCGTTGGCGAATACTGTATCGGGGTAGCGCGGCGTATAGTCGATCAGCGAGCCGACCGACTTGATGCCACGCTCCTTGGCGGCATCAGCAGTGCCGATGCGCTCGCCGAACAGGATGTCGGCGCCGGCGTCGATCTGGGCAAGACCAGCTTCTCGGGCCTTCGGCGGATCGAAGAAGGTACCGATGAAGGAGACGAGGTGCTTGGCGTCCGGATTGACCGCCTTGACGCCGGCGGCAAACGCATTGATCAGCATGTTGACCTCAGGGATGGGAATGGCGCCGACGGAACCGACAATATTCGACTTGGTCATTTTGCCGGCCAGCATGCCGGCAAGATAGGCGCCGTCATGATTCCAGGTGCCGAAGACACCGAAATTGTCGCCGGCCTGCTCGCCGCTGGAACCCAGCACGAAGGCGGTATCGGGATAGTCGGCTGCGACCTGTCTGGCCTCTTTCTCCACCGCGTAGGCTTCGCCAATGATCAGCTTATTGCCCTGTTCGGCATATTCGCGCATGGCGCGCGGATAATCGGTGCCGGAGACGCCTTCGGAGAAGACATATTCGATGACACCGTCCTTGGCTGCGTCCTGCAGGGCCTTATGCAGACAGGAGTTCCAGGCATTTTCGACAGGCGACGCATGGAGGCCCGCAACCTTCAGCGGCGCGGCAGCTCTCGCCAGCGGGACAAAGCCACTGACGCCAAGCGCAATGCCCGACGCGATCACTGCCCGGCGTGAAATCAGGATGTCTTTGGTCATTGACTGCTCCCCTTTTTTTACCGTTTGGTTCAAAAATCATAGGTAGCGCCCAAAAATGTGTCAAGCTTCGAATAGGCTTAAAAATCAGGCTGCTTGATGCATTACCCCGGGTCCTTCAGCCGATTTTTCCGAACTCGTATCGTGTCGGGGTTCGGCCGAAAGAACGCGGCATGGCGCGAGAGAACCCTGAGCCGAATTTACAGAGCGCGACGGCTTGGCGCGACGACATCAGCAGGATATGCAAGGGGATCGGGTTGAGGGAAATGGAAATGGGGGAAGAAGAGGACGCTGCACGGCGACCGATCGCGAGCCGGTCGTCGTCCTGGGCGATCGGCATGAGCGCATGGCTGGCGCGCACCGGCGCCACGCCGAACGGTATTTCGCTGCTGTCAATCCTGTTTGCCGGCATCGGCGCTGCGCTGATCCTGCTCACGACGCACCCAATCGCCATGATCGGCGCCGCGATCTCGGTGCAGCTGCGGCTCGTCTGCAACCTGCTCGACGGCATGGTCGCAATCGAAGGCGGCAAGAAAACCCGGAGCGGGCCGATCTATAACGAATTCCCCGACCGGATCGCCGACAGCCTGCTGCTCGTCGCGGCCGGTTATGCCTGCGGCTTTGCCTGGCTTGGCTGGCTTGCTGCGCTGCTCGCCGCACTCACCGCCTATATCAGGGTCTTCGGCGGAGCTGTCGGCCTTGCCCAGGACTTCAGCGGCATCATGGCCAAGCAGCGCCGCATGGCGGTGCTGACGGCCGGCCTCCTTGCCCAGAGTGTCGAGACGCTGGTCTCCGCCAGCCATCGGTCGCTGATCCTAACCTCCGCCATCATCGCGGTCGGCAGCCTCATCACCTGCGTCACGCGCACGATAACCCTTGCCCGTTCGCTGGAGAGACCATGATCCCTCTTATCCGTCGTCTTCTCGTGCTGTTCGTCCGTATCATGGTCGGCGCCCGAAGCGAATGGCGGGGCTGTGCGCCCGACACGCGCCGCCGCATCTATTTCGCCAATCACAACAGCCATGTCGATACGGTCGCCGTCATGGCCGCACTGCCGTATCAGGTGCGGCGGCTGACCCATCCAGTTGCCGCGCGCGACTATTGGGGAACCAGCGCCTTTCGTCGTTTCATCGCCGAGAAAGGCCTGCGCGCTGTCCTGATAGACCGCAAGCCTCTGCCGGACAGCAACCCGCTGGAGCCCCTGGAGCGCCTGCTCGAAGAGGGGCGTTCGATCCTGATTTTTCCGGAAGGCACGAGAAGCGCCACCGAAGAGATCGCCCCGTTCCGCAGCGGCATCTTTCGCTTGGCCTGCCGTTTCCCCGATGTCGATCTGGTGCCGATCCATCTCGACAATCTGCAGCGCATCCTGCCGAAGGGAAGCATGCTGATCGTTCCGATCACCTGCACCGCCCGTTTCGGCAAGCCGCTCCGCGTCGAACCGGGCGAGGAAAAGGCCGCCTTCCTGGCCCGCGCCCGCGCCGCCGTCATCGAGCTCGCGGACGGAGGGCACATCGCATGACCAGCCTCTTCCCGATCGTGCTTGCCGCGATCCTCGGCCTCCTTGCCGTCGCCTCGGCGATCGGTTTCATCCTGCAGCGGCGCGCGACCGAGCCCGGCTCCGTCGCCACCGTCCACAACCTCAATGCCCGTATCCGCTCCTGGTGGATCATGGTTGCCGTGTTCGGCGGCGCGATCCTGCTTGGCGATACGGCGACGGTCATCCTGTTCGCATTCCTGTCCTTCATGGCGCTTCGCGAGTTCTGGACACTGACGCCGTCACGGCGCGGCGATCATCTGGCGCTTTTCCTGTCCTTCTTCGTGGTCCTGCCGGTGCACTATGTGCTGCTCGGAACGCAATGGTACGGCCTCTTTGCAATCTTCATCCCCGTTTACGCCTTCCTGATCCTGCCGGCGGTGGCGACCCTGACCGGCGATGTCAACGAATTCCTGGCGCGCAGTGCCAGGGTGCAATGGGGCTTGATGCTGACGGTCTATTCGATCAGCCACGCGCCCGCGCTCCTCATGCTGCAGACCGGCACGCCGTCCGCACTTCTTCTCGTCTATCTGGTCATCGTCGTGCAGCTCAGCGACGTCTTCCAGTATGTCTGGGGCAAGCTTCTCGGAAAACACCGCTTCTCGCCGAATATCAGCCCCTCGAAGACGCTTGAAGGCCTGATCGGCGGCGGCGCCTCGGCCATCCTCGTCGGGACGCTGCTCTATCGCCTGACGCCGTTCTCGCCTCTGCAGGCGGCGGCCGTCAGCACCGTCATCGTCGTCGCGGGCTTCTTCGGCGGCTTCGTGCTCTCGGCGATCAAACGCGACCTCAACGCCAAGGACTGGGGCTATGTGATTGAGGGCCATGGCGGCGTGCTCGACCGCCTGGATTCCATCACCTTCGCCGCACCGCTGTTCTTCCACATCGTCCGCTATTGGTTCACCAGCTGAGGCGGATATCCGAAAGCATGCGGCCGATCATTCAACCCGGTCGATGTCTTCGAGGCTCTCGAACAGCCGGAGCTGGACCTCGCGCTCCTGCCTGCCGATAGCCGTCATCAGCTTGTCCATCGTTCCCCGCAGATCATACAACTGGTCGATCAGGTCAATGACGACATCGACGCCGGCTTCGTTGATCCCCATGTCGCCCATCAGATCCTGAATGAGCCTGGCGCGGGCAACGTCGGCGTCGCGAAACCATCGCCTTTCGCCGGACGTCTCGGGAATCAACCAGCCCTGTTCGATCCAGAAATCGAGCTGGACGACATCGATTTTCAAGTAAAGACGGAATTCGAGATCATCCATGATCAAGCCTCCATGTTCTTCCTCGGATCGTATGGATGTGACGTCTCCCATTCCTTGATCAGGGACGTCAGCCGTTCGTCGGGATTGGCGGGCAGCACGATCTTCAGGGAGACATAGACGTCGCCGTGCCCGCCGCCGCGATTGGCAACGCCTTTGCCCTTGAGACGCAGGACCTTGCCCGTATTCGAGTGCGGGGGCAGCGTCAGGTTGACGGGTCCCGACGGTGTCGGCACACGGACCTTGCCGCCGAGCACCGCCTCGCCAAGTGAGATCGGCAGTTCCAGGCGGATGTCGTCGCCATCCCGCGTGAAGAAGCGGTGAGGGCTCACGCGGATCTCGATGAGGGCATCACCCGGCGGCCCGCCTCCAATACCCGGCTCGCCCTTGCCGCGCAGCCGCAAGGTCTGGCCGTCGCGGGTTCCGGGCGGGATCTGCACATCGAGCGGTGGCCCGTCCGGCAGCTTGACCTCGGTCCTGGTGCCGTTGATGGCCTCAAGAAAGTTGACCTGCATGGAGAACCGCCGATCCTGGCCATGACTGCGCATCCTGCCGCCGCCGGCGCGGCGCGAAAAGAAATTGGCAAAGGAATTGTCGGCATCGCCGAAATCGGCAAAGCCGGCACTGTTGTGGTAGGGATTTTCGGGACCGCTCGCCGAGGCATAGTCGCGGTAATAACTGCGTTGCGCCCGCTCGGCGCCCGTCATGTCGATCTCGCCGCGATCGAAGCGCCCGCGTTTTCCCTCGTCGCCCAATATCTCGTAGGCGGTCGAAATTTCCTTGAACCGCTCCTCGGCGTGTCTGTCGCCGGGATTAAGGTCGGGGTGAAGTTTCTTGGCAAGCTTGCGAAAGGCGCTTTGAATGTCCTTTTGCGACGCATCCCGCTTCACACCCAGAAGCTCGTATGGATCCTGGCTCATGCATATCTCCGTCAGGGCAGTTAATACTGCCGATTGGCTTGGGGGAAATATAGGTTCTCAGACCGCCGCCGGGGAGGGGAAGCCACAGAAGGTTAGAGCGCCAGCGCGTCTTCTTCCTGAGGGGCCGAGCCGTCATGCGCTTGATCGGGACGCCGATCGATGAGAACCGAGCATCCGGCGTGGCGCACGACCTTCTCGACGATCGAGGAGAAGACGTAGTCGGTGATATCCGCCACATGGGATGAAAGCAGGATGAGATCGGCTGATCTCTCCCTGGCGGCCGACACGAGCACGGAGGCGGCAACGCCGATGCGGATCTCGACTGTCGCCGAAATGGCGAGCTCCTTGCAGAGCGACACAAGTTTCCTCTCGGCATCGACGATAGCGGTCGTCTCGAATTCCTCGGGAATACCCGACAGGTGACGGTGGGGGATGTTCTCGATGGCATGCATGACGACGACGTTTCCGCCTTCGTCCAGGAGCTCTGCCGCCCGGCGCAGGAGACGGATTGCCGTTTGCCGGGAGCCCATGCCGATGCCGCAGATGATCGTTCGATACATTAAATCCTCGCACGCAAATGGTCGCACCGATTATACCGGCATCGACCGTTTCTGTTTTGACCGATATCAAACAGAAACGCCGAAATAGCGCAATGATCGCGTCCAGGAAGCGGCCGTTCGCTTCAAAATAGAATTTTGGGGGTCGTCACGATTGACGGCATGGCCATCGGCAATAGCTCTATCGTGACGTCGTTACTGATCGAGGTTCACATGCAGACTTTTGCAATCATCGGAGCGGGCGCAATGGGAAGCGCGGTCGCCAAACGGCTGGTCGATCACGGCGCCACCGTGCTGACCTGTCTCGAAGGCCGCAGCGAGCAGACGATCGCGCGGGCTAAGGCGGCCGGCATGGTGCCGGTCGGCCGCCAGGAGCTGGCGAAGGCAGAGATCATCCTGTCGATCGTTCCGCCGGCGGAAGCGATCGGGGTTGCCGGGCTCGTCGCGGAGATATTGCCGGGGGTGCAGGCGCCGCCGCCTTTCATCGACCTCAATGCAATTGCGCCGAAAACAATGCAGGCAGTGGCGGCACGGTTCGGCGGCAGCGGCGTGGAAGTGTTGGATGGCGCGATCATCGGCGGGCCGCCGGTTCCCGGCAAATCAGGTCCGACCCTCTATATCAGCGGCGATACAGCGGCGCGAACCAGGCTGCTCGAAGAATGCGGCCTCAAAATCCGCAGGCTCGATGGACCGCTCGGCGCGGCCTCGGCGCTGAAGATGTGTTATGCCGGCATCAACAAGGGCTTTGTCGGCCTCGGCGCGGCGATGCTGCTTGCCGCATCGCGCTCGGGTGCTGCCGAAAGCCTGAAGGCCGAACTCGCCGAAAGCCTTCCGGACGTCGACCGCAAGCTGTCGAAATCCATTCCGGATATGTATCCGAAAGCCTATCGATGGGTTGCCGAAATGCAGGAGATCGCCGATTTCCTTGGAGAGGATGATCCGGCGGCGGGGATTTTTCGGGGCATGGCGGACGTCTTTGCCAGGATGGCTGGCGATGTTGAGGGTAGCCGTCTCCTCGTCGGACAGTTGGATGAGATCCTCGCGACCGCGGAAACCGGCGGCTGAGCACGGCGGTCAAGCAATCGTCGCTGCGCCGAATATCGGGGGCGGCAGCATCTCTTAGCCAACGCTCTGACGATTATGTGAAGCCGTTCCGACACCTCTGACAAACCTCATTGCCTCTGCTATGTCAGGAAAAATGCGTCGGCCAAACGGACGTCGCAACCTATCCGACCAATGCCAGGAGTTTGAAATATGAGCGGTTCTTCCGAGTATACCCCCCGAAGGTCTGGACCTGGAATAAGGCGAATGGCGGCCAGTTCGCCAGCATCAACCGCCCGATAGCAGGCCCGACGCATGACAAGGAGCTTCCGATCGGTCGCCATCCGCTGCAGCTTTATTCGCTCGGAACGCCGAACGGCCAGAAGGTCACGATCATGCTCGAGGAGTTGCTGGCGCTTGGCCATAGCGGTGCGGAGTACGACGCCTGGCTGATCCGGATCGGCGATGGCGACCAGTTCGGCAGCGGCTTCGTCGCCGTCAATCCCAACTCGAAGATCCCGGCGCTGATGGATCGCAGCGGCGAAACGCCGATCCGCGTCTTCGAATCCGGCGCCATCCTGACCTATCTCGCCGAAAAGTTCGGGGCTTTCCTGCCGACCGCACCGGGCGAGCGCGCCGAATGCCTGTCATGGCTGTTTTGGCAGATGGGAAGCGCACCCTATCTCGGCGGCGGTTTCGGCCATTTCTACGCCTATGCGCCGACGAAGATCGAATATGCCATCGACCGTTTCGCCATGGAAGTGAAGCGCCAGCTCGACGTGCTCGATCGTCGCCTCGCTGAAAGCGAGTATCTGGCCGGCAGCCAATATACGATCGCCGATATTGCCGTCTGGCCTTGGTATGGCGGCCTGGTGAAGGGCTTGACCTATGGAGCCGCCGAATTCCTGCAGGTCGAGGACTATATGAACGTCCAGCGCTGGGCCGACGCAATCGGCGACCGCCCGGCAGTAAAACGCGGGCGAATGGTCAACCGGACCTCCGGCGAGCCGTCGAGCCAGTTGCATGAGCGTCACGACGCCAGCGATTTCGAGACGAGGACGCAAGACAAACTCGCGGTCGCCAGTTAAGCAACCGCCGCGACTTTCGCTTCCTCTGAAATGGATGATGCTCCGCCGCCCAGAGGCGACGGAGCGTGGGCCAAAACTCAGTTCTTGACGGTATCCTCCAGGAAGAATCGGCCGAGCGGGTTCTGGTAGAAGTTCTCGATATTCTTGCGCGTGACGTTGATATAGGGGCTGTAATAGAGGTCGATCCAGTTGACGTCGTCCTTGGCCATCTTCTGCAGATCGACATACATCTCCTGGCGCTTCTTCGGGTCAAGCTCGAGACGCGCCTTGGCGACCAGTTCCTTCACCGCCTCGTTCTTGTAGTTGGTCGAATAATTGTTGTTGGAATCGTGGCCGAGCACGAAGGTGGTCTTCTGGTCCGGATCGAGAATGTCGTTGGTCCAGTAGTTGACCGAGACGTCGTAGTCGCCGGCAACGGTCATATCCCATTCCTGGCTCGGATCGACCTTCTGCAGATTGGCGGTGATGCCGGCCTTCTGCAGCTGCTGCTGGACCAGCACGGCCGTCTGTTCATCGACTTCGTCGCCGGCGCGGACCAAGTAATTCAGCGTCAGGTCGGAGGCGCCGGCGGCCGCCAGCATCTCCTTAGCCTTTGCCGGATCATAAGGCCGCTGCAGATTGTCGGCGAAATAATAGAGAGCCCCCTTCGGAATGTAGGAATTGGCGACCGTGCCCTGGCCGAAGGTGACGGTATCGACGATCGCCTTCTTGTCGATCGCCAGATCCAGCGCCTGGCGGACTTCCTTCTTGCCGAGCGCTCCATGCGCATGGTTGATCAGCAGATGATCCTCACGGGTCGAGGCGTCGATATCGACGTTGAGGTTTGGATCCTTCTTCAGCTCCTCGACACGGGAGAAGGGAACGAAGATCGCCGCATCCAGCTCACCGGCCTGGACGTTCAGCATGCGGGTATTGTCGTCGGGCACGGAGATCCATTCGACGCCGTCGAGCTTGACGCGGTCGGCCTGCCAGAAGTTCGGGTTCTTCTTCAAGATGATACGGTCGCCGCGGCGCCATTCCTCGACGGTGAACGCGCCGGATGCGATCGGCTTTTCGGCATAGGCGTCGGCACCAAGCGATTCCATGCCCTTCTTGGAAATGACCGAAGCATTTGGCAGCGCCAGCGTCGAAAGGAACGGCGCGGACGGGTTTTTCAGCTTGATCGTCAGCGTATGCGCATCGGTCGCGACCGCCGTGTCGATCACCTTGTAGGAATCGCTCCAGAGCGAGGCAGCATCGTCGCGGATGCGCAACAGGCTGAAGGCGGCGTCTTCCGCCGTCAGCGGCGAACCGTCGGAGAATTTCGCGTCGCGGATCTTGAACGTATAGGTCAGTCCGTCGTCCGAGGCAGTCCAGCTTTCGGCAAGGCCCGGTTCCAGCTTGGTGCCTGTCTTGTCGACGCGGATCAGCACGTCGTAGACGTTTGAGAACACCCAGTTGTCGATGTTCTGGGCTGTTTTGATCGGATCGAATGTCGTCGAGTCCTCGCGGCGGCCGATGGTCAGCACACCGGCGGCCTCGGCATAGCTTGTGCTGAGTGTCAGGCCGGCGAGCAGGGCTGCAAGCCCGATTGATTTCCATCTGTTTGTCATGAATTCGTTCCCTTCGTTGTTATGGCATTCGTTTGATGGGTTGGATCGGCACCGCTTGCTGATCGTCCCGGCCGCCGGCGCCTTGCAGCAGCGGCGTATCAGGATCGATGTCGGGAATGGCCGCGATCAGCGCCGCCGTATAGGCATGGCTCGGCCGCGCGAAGACCTCTTCGGACCGGCCTTGCTCGACGATCTCGCCGCGATACATCACGACGACGCGTTCGCAGAGATTGCGGACGATCGCCAGATCATGGGCGATGAAGATCAGCGTGAGGTTCATCCTCGCGGTGAGTTCGCGGAACAGCTCGATGATCTGCGCCTGGATGGTGACGTCGAGCGCGGCGACGCATTCATCGGCGATGATCAGCTTCGGGTTGACGGCGAGCGCCCGGGCGATACCGGCGCGCTGGCATTGGCCGCCGCTCATGCTGCGCGGTTTGCGGCCGGCGAATTCGCGTTCGAGGCCAACCAGATCGAGCAGCGCGTCGATCCGCGCCGGGATATCGGCCCTGGCGACCTTGCCCTGCACCTTCAGCACCTCGGACAGCATCTGCCCGATCGTCAGCCGCGGATTGAGCGCATTGTAGGGATCCTGGAAGACCATCGCCGTCTCGCGCCGGAGTTTTGCCAGGCCGGCGCTTTTCTGCAGGGCCAGATCGACGCCGTCGAAGGTGACGTGGCCTGAGGAAAGCGGTGTGAGGCCGAGCACGGCGCGGGCAAGCGTGCTCTTGCCGCTGCCGGATTCGCCGACGATGCCGACCGTCTCGCCCGGCATGATCTGCAGGCTGACGCCGGCAACGGCGCTGACCGTCTTGCCACCGCCCTTGAACAGGCTGCCGCCGGCTCTGAACCGCACATGCAGATCGTCGATTTCGAGCAGTGGCCGCGCCGGTGGGCTGGCCGCGGCAATGCCCAACAGCGGCGCGGGCGTCGCGCCGGGCAGGGAAGGGTGGCTGTTGATCAGGTTGATCGTATAGGGATGCTGCGGCCGCGCCAGGATCGTCCGCTTCGGCCCCTCTTCGAGGAGCTTGCCGTCGCGCAGCACGGCGATGCGGTCGCAGCTTTGGGCAACGATGCCGAGATCGTGTGTAATCAGAATGATCGACAGCCCGCGCCGGTCGCGTATCTCCATCAACAGTCGCAGGATCTGCGCCTGGATGGTCACGTCGAGCGCCGTCGTCGGCTCGTCAGCGATCAGGATCTTCGGGTTGCAGGACAGAGCAACGCCGATCATCGCCCGCTGCCGCATGCCGCCGGAAAATTCGTGCGGATAGCTGTCATACTGGCGCACCGGATCGGGGAAGCCGACCTGCGCGAGGATTTCCGTCGCAGCAGCGCGGGCTTCGCGGACGCCGAGGCGTTGATGATAGCGGATGCCCTCGGCGATCTGGTCGCCGATCCGCATCACCGGGTCGAGATGACTGGTCGGGTTCTGGAAGATCATGCCGATCTCGCCGCCGCGCACCTTCAGCATCTCGCCGTCGTCGACCCGCATGAGGTCGCGCCCTTCAAGCAGCACCGAGCCGCTTTCGATCTTCAACAGCGAGGAGGGCAGCAGCCGCACCAGCGAACGGCAGAACAGGCTCTTGCCCGAGCCGCTCTCGCCGACGAGTCCGAGGATCTCACCTTTGCCGAGATCGAGCGAGACCGCATCGAGCAGCGTGCGCGGGCCGGAATCGAGATGGACGCGTACTGTGAGATCGCGGACGGACAGCACGGAGCCGCTCATTCGTGCACTCCGAGCAGTTCGCCGAGAGCGTCGCCCAGCATGCTGAAGCCGAAAGCAAGGCAGACGATGGAGAGGCCGGGAAACAGCGTGATCCACCAGGCGGTGGTGATGAAGCTCTGTCCTTCCGCGACCATGACACCCCATTCGGCCACCGGCGGCTGGACGCCGAGGCCGAGATAACTGACGGCAGCGCCGCTGAGCAGTACGAGCGTAGCATCGGACATCGAAAAGACGATCGAACCGGCGATCGCGTTCGGCAGCAGGTGGCGGAACATGATGCGCGAGCGGCTGAAGCCGAGGCTGACGGCGGCAACGGCGTAGTCGCTGCTTTTCAGCACCAGCATCTGCGCCCGGATCAGCCTCGCGTAGGAAACCCAGCCGACCAGTGCCATGGCGATATAGAAGCTGCCGAGGCCAGGGCCGAGGATTGCGATGATCGACAGCATCAGCACGAGGAAAGGGAAGGCGAGAATGATATCGACGAGGCGCATGAACAGCGCATCGACGATGCCGCCGAAGAAGCCGGCGATCGTGCCGACCGTCGTGCCGATCAGGAAGGGGAAGATGACGCCGATCAGCGCCATCTGCAGATCGAGGCGGGCGCCCCAGAGGACGCGCGAGAGGATATCGCGGCCGAAATTGTCGGTGCCGAACGGATGTAACAGGGAAGGCGCCTGCAGGCGCACCTCGGCGTTCTGCATGATCGGGTCGTAGGGCGCGATAACAGGCGCGCCGATCGCCAGCAGGACGAAGAACAGCAATATGCCCGCACCGACGGCAAGCATCAGCCGCCGTCTGAAGAACCGGTGCCAACCGAGGGATGCTGGGGCGATTGCTTCGATGCTCATAGCCTCACCCTCGGATCGACGGTGACGGTAACGATGTCGGCGATGAAGTTGATGAGCACGGTGGCGCAGGCAAAGACCATGGCGACGCCCTGGACCACCATGTAATCGCGTGAAAAGATCGCCCTGACGAGCAGCTGCCCCATGCCGGGCAGCGCAAAGACGGTCTCGACCACCACCGTGCCGCCGATCAGCCAGCCGATGTTGACGGCAAGCAGGTTGATCGTCGGCACCAGCGAGTTCGGCAGCACATGCCGCCAGAAGACGATCCCCTCCGGCATGCCACGGGCGCGCGCTGCCGTCGCCACATCCGATTTCAGCTGCTCGATCATCGCCGCCCGCAGGCTGCGCGTCAGCACGGTCGAGAGCGACAGGGCGACCGTCAGGCTCGGCAGCACGAGATGCGACAGCTTCTCACCGATCGTCGCGCCATAACCGGAAACCGGCAGCACGCCGAGTTCGACGCTAAACAGGATAATCAGCATCAGCCCCAGCCAGAAGGGCGGAAAGCCGATGCCGAATGTCGAGACGATGCGCACCGCATGATCGGGCGCCCGGCCGGCATTGCGGGCGGCGATCGCCGACATCGGCACCGCAATCAGGACCGAAAGCACGACGCTGGAAACGACCAGCGCAAGCGTCGGCTCGATGCGGGTGACGATCAGCTTCAGCACGTCGATCTTGTAAAGGATCGACTTGCCCATCTCGCCATTGGCAAGGTTCTTGAGGAAATAAACATATTGCAGCCACATCGGCTGATCGAGGCCGTACTGGGCGCGGATGCTGGCAAGAGCTGCCGGTGTCGCGCGCGTGCCGAGGATGTTGCGCGCCGGATCGCCTGGGATCAACCGGACCAGAATAAAAGTGATGACGCTGATGCCAAAAATGACCGGCAGGAACTGCAGCGGTCGGGTCAGAACGAATCTATAGCGATGCATGAAGGCGATCGCCCCTCTTTCTTCGTCGGGTTAGCCGCTTTACTTTGCATCAGGCTGCCTTGTGCCGGGCGAGAAAATCGAGAAGCGCCGGATAATAATCCTGCGGATTCTCATAAAACGGCATGTGGCTGGCGTTGGCAAATACCTTGAGTTCGGCATTCGGCAGCGCAAGCTTCATCCTGAGCGCACAGGCCGGGGTCAGCTCATCATGCTCTCCCGTCGTGATGAGCACCGGCAGCATCAGCCGCGGCAGATCTGGGATGCGGTTCCAATCCTTGAGGTTTCCGATGTAGAGAAACTCGTTCGGCCCCTGCATCGTCTCGTAGGGCGCCATGTTCCAATCGTCGAGCGAGCGGCGCACCGGCGCCGGCCATTCCGGCAGACGGCAGACATGCCGATAATTCAGAATGGTGACGGCAGCGAGATATTCGGGGTGATTGTAGGTGCCTTGCGCCTCGTGCTTCTGCATCATCGACACGGTTTCTGGACCAAGCGCGGCGCGTAGCCGTTCCAGTTCCGAGATCAGATGCGGCATGTCGGCTACGGTATCTTCGAGGATCAGCGTCTTGAGGTTTTCGGGATAGGTCAGAGCATATTCGATCGCCAGCCACCCGCCCCAGGAATGGCCGAGCATGTGGACCTTGCCGAGGCCCAGCGCCTTGCGCACCGTCTCCGTCTCCTCGACATAACGGCCGATCGTCCAGAGCGAGAGATCGGCCGGCCGGTCGGAGGCGCCGGTACCGAGCTGGTCGAAGGCAACGACGCGATAGCCCTTGTCGATGAGACAGGAATGCGCCTCGCGCAGGTAGTCGCAGGGCAGGCCCGGCCCGCCGTTCAGGCAGAAAACCGTCTCGCTGCCGGTCCCGAAACTATAAGCAACGACGCGATAGCCATCGACATCGATCTCGAATCGCTCGTCCGGCCGTATTTCACGCCACATTGATCGCTCCGCCAGAAGATTTCACTTGCTCAATAATTGGGCACGGCTAAATTTTTACCTTAAACCGCATTCCGTGCCAGCTATAAGAAGTGATAGGGTGGGCAGTACGCCGTACCTGGGAGCAAATCATGCTTGACGATATCGGAACGATCAGACGGCGGTTTACAGCGCATGAAACGCTGGACGGCCGGATCGACCAGGCCTTCGAGGCGATGCAGCAGATCGGCTTCGAAGCGCTGATCTATGACTATACGCCGGTGCCCTACGATCTCGACGGCGCCATCATGATACCCTCGCTGCTGAAGCTCAGGAATATATCAGACGACATGCACGACTACTGGTTCGATCGCGGCTATTTCCGTATCGATCCGGTGCAGCAGGTGGCGCTGCGCACCTCCGCACCCTTCTTCTGGAACTATGACGCCGACGCCGATACGTTGATCAGGCGTTTCATGAGCGAGGCCACCGCGCCGGTGACGCGCTATTTGCGTGAACGCGACATGTCGACCGGCGTCACCGTCCCGGTTCACATGCCACGCGGCGACTATGCGACGGTCACCGGTATCCGCTTCGGCCGCAATAGCGATTTCGAACGGCACGCCCTGCGCTATATCGCCGACTTCAATCTGCTGGCCCATGTCTTCCATGAGACCGCCTATTCGCTGTTCGACACGCGGGCGAAGAGCGTCGGCACGATCCGCCTGACCGAACGCGAACGTGAATGCCTGCGCCATTCGGCGGAAGGTTATTCAGCCAAGGAAATTTCCCGCATCATCGACCGTTCCGTCCCGACTGTCGTCATGCATCTGAACGCCGCAACCAAGAAACTCGGCGCCCGCAACCGCACCCAGGCCGTGGTGCGCGCTACCCATTACCGCCTGCTCGAAGACCGGCCGACCCAACCCTGGCCACCCTATAACTTGTGATAGCTGCCTTCGCCGTTGCCGCCGCGTTATGCTTTTTCATCACCGCTGAATGATGGAGACGCCTATGGGCGAAGTCACGACCACCGAAGCCTATTTGCCCTTTCGCGACTATCGCACCTGGTATCGCGTCACCGGCTCGCTGGAGAGCAGCAAACTGCCCCTCGTCGTCGCCCATGGCGGGCCTGGCTGCACGCATGATTACGTCGATTCCTTCAAGGATATCGCCGCCCTCGACGGCCGCCCGGTCATCCATTACGACCAGCTCGGCAATGGCAATTCCACCCGACTTCCAGAAAAAGGCCCGGATTTCTGGACGGTTGGCCTGTTCCTCGAAGAGCTGGACGCGCTGCTGTCCCATCTCGGCATTCAGCATCGTTATGCCTTCCTCGGCCAGTCCTGGGGCGGCATGCTCGGCGCCGAACATGCGGTGCGCCGGCCGCAAGGCTTGAAGGCGCTGGTCATCGCCAACTCGCCTGCAAACATGCACACCTGGGTTTCGGAGGCGAACCGGCTGAGGCAGGAACTGCCGAAGGAGGTGCAGGACACGCTGCTGAAGCATGAACTGGCGGGAAGCCTCACCGATCCGGACTATATCGCCGCCTCGCGCGTCTTTTATGACCGCCATGTCTGCCGCGTGTCGCCGTGGCCGCCCGAAGTGGCGCGGACCTTCGCGATCATGGACGAGGACAACACCGTCTACCGCAACATGAATGGCCCGACCGAATTTCACGTCATCGGCACAATGAAAGACTGGACGATCGAGAACAGGCTTGACCGTATCGAAGCCCCGACGCTGCTGATCTCGGGAAAATACGACGAGGCGACGCCACTGGTGGTCAGGCCCTACCTCGAACGTGTCCCGGGCTGCGAATGGGTGCTCTTCGAAAACTCCAGCCACATGCCGCATGTCGAGGAAAAACAGCTTTGCCTGGCGACCGTTTCCGGTTTCCTGTCACGGCACGATTGAGGAACGCGCTGCCGGCCCATTGGATCGCCCGCGATAAGCTGGCGATCACCTATCGACGAACCAGCCATTTCTTGGCGACGCGGCAAGCCATCGTATAGGCCGGATCAAAGACGTTGCCGACGTCGTAGCGCACCACCTGGCCGAGCAGATGGCTGGCCGCCGTCCTGTCCAAGCCATAATCCGACGCCAGCCAGGTCAACATTTCGCTGGTTGCATGTTGGAGCGCCTGATCGAGGGGTCGGGCGTTGCCGATGGTGAAGATGTCCTCGGCGGTTTCGCCGCGCGGCCAGACCAGCCCGGCCTTTTTTTCCACCGTCAGCCTCACCGTGACTTCGAAGGTGGTCTCGATGCCGGTTCCGACAATCTCGCCATCCCCTTGCACGGCATGGCAATCGCCGAGAAAGAACAAGGCGCCCGGAGCCGATACCGGAAAGCGAACCGTGGTGCCGGGACCGAACAGTCGATAGTCCATGTTGCCGCCATATTCGCCGCTGGTCGCGGTCGAGATCGCTTGGCCGAGGCTGGGCGCCACGCCGAAACAGCCGATCATCGGGGCGAGCGGCAGAACGAAATATTCGAGGCCTGCGACCGGCTCGGACAGCCGGACGGTCGAGGCATCGCGGTCGATGGCCCAGATGGCGATATCGCGCGGCGGCAGGTCACGCACCGTCTCGGGATCGACCACGTTGGCGGCGACGACGCTTCGGGTAAACCCCGTGTCCCTGGTCGGGATCATGCTGATGATCTCGACCTTAAGCGCATCTCCGGGCTCGGCACCTTCCACGAAGATCGGGCCGTTCATCGGATTGCCGCCGGGTGCCTGCTTGACACCGTCCTTGTCATGTCCGGCGGCATCAAGCGTCTCAGTGATCACCGTGTCGCCACTGGCGACATGGAGCGCCGGGGGAAATGAACCGATGACATTATGGAAGATCGTCGGAATGAAGCGGTGAGTGGTCATCACAATACGCTCTCGCTCGTTTGGAATGTTGTGAGCCTGCAGTTGAACTGCTCGGCGGAGAGAGTTGGAGACTAGATCAGAGATTGCCTGCAATGCCAATCCACAGCATCACCCGAAATACGGTTCGGCCGCATTCCGGCCGCCGATCGGCAGGCTGTCATATCAACGCGTCTTTAGACATCGGGGAGGACTCCCTGGAATCCTGAAAGCAGATGATCACGCCTCGACCGACGTCGAGGCGTGATCACTTTACGCTCAGAATTTGAAGCTGGTGCCGAACGTTACCTTTTGCTGATTAACCTCGAAATCGCCGAGCGCCGAACCGAAATCCTTGCTCCCGAAATCGTCATAACGATATTCAGCGCGCATCAATATATTGTCTGTCAGGGCGCGCTCCACACCTGCGCCGGCGGTCCAGCCAATCAGAATGTCGTCTTTCTTGCCAACGCCCGGCACGTCGACTTCTCCACCGGCTGCGGCCAAACCCCCGGTTCCGTAGATCAACATACGGTCCAAAGCATATCCCACGCGGCCACGCGCCGAGCCGTCCCATTTAAGGGAAACGTCACTCCCATCCTTCCAGTTGTAGTTGAAGTCATTTTCGATACCGAAGATGAAAGGGCCGTGCTGGAAATTATATCCGCCATAAATACCCGTGGACCCGCCATCGAGATCCTGCTCGGAACCGCTGAGGTAGCTTGCATGTGTCGCGGTATATCCGCCTTGCAGTCCAAGATAGAACCCCGACCAGTCGAAGGCCGACTGGGTCTGTTCCTGTTGAACATATGCGGGATCTTGAACCACGAGATCGGCGGCAAAAGCCGGCACTGCCGATAAAGTCACGGCGGCCAACGCGATTATCTTTTTATACATTAAAGTGCCTCGTCATTCGATTATTGGAGAAAGCTCAGCAAACCGGCAAGTCGGCTGGGGCCGATGCATTATGCTGCGGTTCGGAGTTGCGGTTTGCACTTTATTGTTGAGATATGTTGTGAACTCGGACACGGCGCAGGCGCCAAGGTCGCGCGTCAAGACGTCTCCGGACGTGTCGATACAAAACGAGCGCCAGCGCATATTCGGGCTACCACCCGATCAAATTGTCGATCGTCGGGCGCAGAATCCAACGCAGGCAGTGTAGAATTCCAACTCGCAGAAAACGAAACTTCCATCACAAACGTGCGGCCGCAAAATACGAATATTTGAGCCTATGTAATTGTAATAAAATAATTATTTTTGTTCCATAACCTGCATTACGCCACATTGTTTTGTAGCCGCAAAGTTGAAGTGTCCTGTTTCTGCAAAGTTGGAATGTCACACTCCCCGGGTCTGATTGACGCTTGGGAGATTGCGGATGGGACTGATTGCGATGAGCGAGCGCGATCTGCAGCGGATCGAAGTTCTGTCGAAAGATCCGGATGCTGCGCATCGATAAGTAAGAAGACACGTGAACAGAAGCGCCAGAGAGCGCTCGACCCATTAGGGGAGCGCTCTCTGCCGTCCAAGCAGCCAAGCGAGCGATCACTCGCTGCATGGCAATCGTTTTTCCGGCGATAGACCATGGATATGGGCCGGACCGCCCGTCGCTCAAGATCGACGGAGAGCCTCTCCGATCAGGCCGTCCGTCTAACCATGCGCGCGATCGCGATGAGGATGCAGGCTCCAACGAAGCCCGCGATGAGATATCCCAGCCATCCGCCGAGGACGACGCCGAAGAGCGAGAGAATGAAGTTGGCGACGATCGCGCCGACGATGCCAAGCAAGACGTTCATGAGGACGCCCATGTTGCTCTTCATGAACATTTCGGCGAGCCATCCTGCCAAACCGCCAATGATGATTGCTGCAATCCAGCCGATACCTGCGTTTTCCATATGAATTCCCCTGAATGTTGGACGAAACGGCGATCGCCACCGGACTGCCAGGTCATCAAATCTTTGCGGGAATGATTGCCGCGCGACCGAGAATTAAACACGCGCGGTGCCGATTGGTTCCGGCGGTCAGACGGACTCTATTCATGCGAACGCCGCTGGTGATAGTTTTCCAGCAATCGTCATCGGCATTCGCGATGGATTCAATCGAAGCGCGGATCCTGGGAAGCGGACGATCAAACACCTAGGGCGCTGTCGCAGAGGCTGAAGGTCATCGATGATCTCTCTGAGGGCGATCTGCCGATCTGGAAAGCTTAGGCCGAAGGAATCCAGTCCAATCGAAGCACTGCGCCGCTCTTATCCAGCCACCAACTGGCCGGATTGCATGGCTGGCCGCGAACCTACACAAGGCGCATGCGTGAAAATCGAAAAAAATTTCAACTCCAGATACATGTGCCGCATCAGGCCGCTGAGCTTTTGCTGGTCGCGAATGCCGCATTCGAACCAGGAGACAAGCTCCCTTGCAACATGCTGCGCTGCCGGACTGCCAATGTCATATGATTTTTCCTGACACCATTGCCTGAGCACAGCTTTCAGCATGGCCACGTCATCGGGCTGCAGCGCCGGCTTCGTAATTCCCGAATGCTGGGTCATCCGTATTCCTCCCCAATTACATCAGCCGATCCTAATCTACGGATTTCCGTTTTCAACCTCGCGTACGAAAACGTACGTATCGAGGCGCTGGCGGCACCGGAATTCGGATAGCCGGCGGCATGTCCGGGCCATCTGCCTGCCGTGGCGGGCGACCACGACCATCCATGTCCCATCACGACCTGCGCCGAAACCTCCCTCCCACAGGCACACCGGGGCGATCGCCCGAAGCCAGCGACCTCGGCCGCGCCAGCATGGCGCCATCTGTGGCAGACCCTTACCGCCCCCTACGCTAAGTTCCCGATTTCGAGTAGAGCCCAAGATCGCCGCCAATGGCGAACCCGCAGCGCTGATAAAATTTCGACAACGCACCCTCTCGCTGTGAGACCAGCCAGACGCTATTACAACCTTCGGCCATTGCTGTTTCGTAAATTGCCGAAAGCAGCGCTGTCCCTATCCCCGCGCCCTGCGCTTCAGGCAGTACCGAAAGCTCGTCCAGGTAAATGACCGGACCGGAGTGGCGCCGCTGTCGTATGCCCAACGCTACCCCTAGCACCTTGCCTCCCTCGATGGCCGCAAGGGCAATCGATTTGGGCGTTTCAAGCACAGTCTTCACATTCTCAACCGCCGCTTCAAGCGACCAATCCTCGTTCCACGGAGGTCGAGCATAGGCACTTACCAGTACGGCGGCGGCGCTGCTGAGATGTTCTGGAATAAGACGCTTAATCTGAAACGGCATGAATCCACCCTACGTTGAGTGAGGTGACATTTGCAGCAGTTTGACCGTTAACGCAACGGGGTCGCAGATGCGACGCACCCGCTGCTCTTCACACCGTGGGTAGTTGTGTTGCGCACGAAGTGACGTGGGTCGCATCTTTCATGTCGCTGTCAGAGCTTTTCCGATCGTTGGCTTGAATTCCGCATCAAGTGGACCCATCACGCCAGAGTCTCTCCGGCGCTGACGAAGGTTTGTTGGCCATAGATTTTGTGTGTGGATCGAGCTCGGCTTGCCGAGATATCGCGTCGAAGCAGGAGATTATCATGGCCAAAGAAAACCAATAGCTCCGAGGTGTGCGCGGTTTAGCGTTGCTTTAAACAAACTGTGCAAGGGTAGAGGCCTGTCATCTACACCGGCAACCTGATGAAGTTTCGAAGAAATCCAAACATGGTGCGCAGCCTCGCGGGCGCTGTAAACCGAACTGGCGCATTTGCTCCCGCAATATTTGCTGCAATTATTGCAATCATCGTCGTCTCTGTTGCAACGAACTGGCGGCTCGAGCGATCGCTCGCCGATGAACGCTCGATTGTTGCCGGTGAGCTCGCCACCATATCATCTCGACTTCAAACGAACCTCAATAGCAATGTGAAGCTGTTGCAAGGGCTGGCAGCTGGAATTGCGGTCGACCCGGCGATGGACCAGAACCAATTTTCCAAGCTTGCCGCGCAGATCCTGCAGCCCGATTCACAACTGCGCAGCTTCGCCGCGGCCCCCGGCATGGTGGTCAAATGGGTTTATCCAGAAAAAGGCAACGAAAAGGCCATCGGGCTCGATTACCGAACGAATGAGAAGCAACGCGATAGCGCAATGCTGGCGCGCAACACCCACAATATCGTTCTGACCGGCCCTGTGGACCTTGTCCAAGGTGGAACCGCTTTCGTTGTCAGATGGCCAATTTATGTCACTGACGGAACGAGCCAGGTCTTTTGGGGTCTGCTGTCTGGGCTGATAGATATACCAAAGCTCTACCGAGAAAGCGGCCTTGAATCGACCGACCTTGAGATTGCCATCAGTACCGTGCCGGAGCCGGATTTACCTAAAAAAGTGTTCCTCGGCAGCCTGCAAACTTTTTCGAAGAAACCGGTTAAGGCGTCCGTCGATATGGCTTATGGACGATGGACCCTGGTCGCGGCGCCTAAGGGCGGATGGGGCCAAAATAGCGGGATCGGCATTTTTGAGCTCTATGCGAGCTTGTTGTCGTTATGTGTCGTTGCGCCGATTATCTGGGTCGGTTTTCTGACCAAATCACGCCAAAGAACGATTGAAAAGCTTCGCCTTCACAAGAAAAAGCTCGTTCGAGCACGGCAAAGGCTGGAGTACCTGTCGTTGCATGACGCCCTCACGGGACTTCCCAATCGACGATTTGTCGACCAGATCATCTCGCAGCCGCCGCGACCTGATCCAGAAGATTGTCTGATACTCATCCATATCGACCTGGATCGATTTAAAGAGATTAACGACACGAAAGGGCATGCTGGCGGTGACACAGTCTTGCAAGCAACAGCTTCGCGCCTTGCGGGGTTGGCCGGCCCAAACGAGGTCGCTGCTCGGATCGGCGGAGATGAGTTCATCTTCGCCAGCTGGAATGCCAATCCCGAGCCTAAAGCAAAGGCATTAGCCAGTCTGATTGTCGATTCTCTCGAGCAGACAATCTTTATTGATGGCGTGGAGTGTGTCGTCGGCGCCAGCGTCGGTGTCGCCTGGGAGACCCCACGGGCGGGCTGGCGAGACCTCAGCCAATTGCTTTTGAATGCCGACCTGGCTCTATACGAGGCAAAGAAGACGGGCCGCGGCCGTGCCGCCGTTTTCACCGAAGAGCTTCGCAGCGCGGCGATCCTTTCGAAAGAACTGGCGGACGAATTTCATCACGCCCTCGATTGCGATGAACTCGTTGCATTCTTCCAACCGCAGTTCGATGCGAACACATTGACTATCGCCGGCGTTGAGGCACTTGCCCGGTGGGTTCACCCGAAAAAAGGTCTGCTCGGCCCAGACAAATTTCTTGATGTCGCCGAAAGGCTGGGGCGTAGCGGGGACATGGACCGGCTGATCCTGCAAAAGGCTCTCTTCGAGCTTACAAGATGGGACAGCTTGGGAATGCAGATCCCGCGTGTCTCGGTAAACATTTCAGCGCGTCGACTGGCACAGCCAAATCTGCTTGCGGAACTGTCCGAGCTTCCCGTCGCGAGGGGCCGCCTGTGTTTCGAGTTGCTGGAGACAATCTCCTTCGACCATCTTCAGCCTGTTCTCAATGACATCATTCCAGCTGTCAAAGAGCTCGGCATTGAAATCGAGATCGACGATTTCGGCACCGAACATGCCAGTATCGTCAGTCTACTGAGATTTGAGCCGCGAAGATTGAAGATCGATCGGGAAATTATCAAGCCGATTATCGCCTCTCCATCTCAACGCCGTCTGGTCTCCTCGATCATAGAAATTGGCCGGTCACAGAACATCGACATCGTCGCAGAGGGCGTGGAGACAATGGAGCATGCGAAGATCCTGAAAGATCTTGGTTGCCATTTGCTGCAGGGTTACGCGCTGGCGCGACCAATGACCTCGGAGCAGTTGATCGAATTTTGCCGTGCGAAAGACGAGGGACTCACAGCGGCAGGCTGATAGCCATGCCCTGCTTCCCCAAGCACTCCAGGCTTGCGCGTTCCACAACCGGCTCACCAGGGGATGGCATCGAGATCAGCAAGGGCTCGACGCGCTCCAGCCAATTGATTGGCTCGACCCGGCTAGGCAGATACGCCCAGCCGGGTTGAGCCTGCGCCTTTACTTGCCCATCATTTGCTTCGCGTTTTCGGGCGTGATGGCTGTGGTATCGACCGTTACCGTCGGCTCAACAGACGACGCGCAGTCCAGCAGTATCGACTTTGCCATGTCGATCGCCTCCTTCCCTCCCGTAGGATAGGTAAAGGTCGCGGACCAATCGCCCTTTGCGACCGCCTCAATTCCCCCGGCAGGCCCAGGCAAGCCGTCAGTGCCGATGATCTTCACGCTCTTACCGGCACCTTTCGCAGCAAGCAGCGCACCCGCCGCCATCATATCGTTGCTGGCATAGACCATCTTGATATCGGGATGGGCCTGCAGCATGGCGGCGAACGCCGTTTGCGCTTTATCCGGCAGCCAGTCCGCCGCCTGTTCTGCCACGATCTGGATCTTGGAATTGGCTTTCACGCCATCTTTGAAGCCATTGAGCCGTTCGACGGCCGGTGTCGAACTGGGCAGCCCCTGCAGCACGGCGGCCTCGCCGCCATCCGGAAGAAGCGTCTTGCTGGTATATTCGCCGGCCGCCAGCGCAATCTTGTAGTTATCGCCTCCGATGAAAGCTGTGTAGTCCTTGCCAGCTTCACCGTTCGTCTTGCGATCAAGTTCGATGACCGGGATACCCGCGTCCATAACCCGTTTGACGGCGGGTGTCAGCGGGGCCGCCTCGAAAGGCGAGATCAACAGAAGGTCGACCTTTTGGGTGATGAAATTGTCGACTTGCGACGTCTGCGTGTTGACGTTGCCTGCCCCGTCGGCAATCTGCAGTGTGAACTGCGGGACTGCCTTGGCGGCTGCTTCCAGTTCATCGTTGACGTGCTGGCGGTAGGGCTCCGCATTGTTTGCCTGCGAGAAGCCGATGACGAATTCGCCATCCTTGGCGCAAGCCTTCACAAGCGGATCGGCAGCTTGGGCCACGCCCGCAATACAAAGACATGAGCCCGCCATAAGTGCCATGCGCCGGGCACTCGAAAATCGAAGTGCATTCTGTGTCATTACTTTCTCCTCCACATTGGTCCCGGATCCACCCTCCGGAAGATGCCGCCACACTACCTGCCCAATCCTTCGCGGCGACGAACGAGGGATTGAAGGACTGCCGCCAGAACGATAATTGCCGCTGTAGAAAGCAGCTGCATGGCCGGCGTGATGTTGTTGAGCTGAAGAATATTGGCCAAGGCGCCAAGCATGATCGTACCGGCGATCGTTCCGACCATGGAACCCGACCCGCCAAACAGGCTTGTCCCACCAATGACGACAGCCGCGATGGCCGTCAGTTCATATCCGGTGCCATCATTGGCGCTCCCGAAATTGAATTGCCCGGCATGGACGATGCCGGCCAGCGCGGATGCAAAGCCGGTAATGGCGTAAACGGCGATCTTGATTGCCGAGACCGGAACACCTGAAATGCGAGCGGCGCGCTCGTTTCCGCCGACGGCATAGACGTAACGGCCGAATCTAGTCGTGTTCAGCACCAGCGTGGCGATGCAAGCAAAAATCAAAAAGACGATCGTGGCCACCGGAACGACATTGCCGAACAATCGCCCGCCGAGAACCGCAAAGATGGGTGGAGCCAGCCCAGGGCCATCACCATAGGATATATTGATGTACTGATTGCCCGACACGACGAGTGCCAGCCCGCGAGCTGCCTGTAAACCGGCAAGAGTGACGATAAAGGCTTCAAGCCGAAACTTGCTTGAGATCGCTCCCTGGACCAAGCCGAAACAAGTGCCCATCAGCAGCACTGCCAGCACCGTTGTAATCAGTCCAAAACCGCCGGAGACCATCAATGTTGCTGTGACGACGCTCGCAAGACCAAGGGCGGCCCCAACCGAAAGATCGATCCCGGCGGTTATGATCACAAACGTCATTCCGATGGCGATGATGCCGGTTTCCGACACTGCGCGAACGATGTTGGCGATGTTGTCGGGTTGAATGAACAGGATGACCCCATGCCTACGCGGCGAGAATATGATGCCACCGGCAAACACCAGCACAAGGCCGATCAGGCTTTGGAAGCGGACGATCACCGCAAGCGGATCGATGCGCTTTGCCGGTTGAATCGGAGAACTCGACGTAATTTGCTGTTCGGACATCATCCCTCCCTCCCGTTGGCGGCGGCCAGAACGTCGTGTTCGCCCACCCCGCCAGAAAATTCGGCAACGCTGCAGCCATTGCGTAGAACCACTATTCGATCGCATAGGCCAATCAGCTCAGGCATTTCGCTTGAAGCGACAAGGATGCCCAATCCGTCCGAGGCAAATTCGCGCAAGCGGGCGTAAATCTCTCCCTTTGCTCCGACGTCAACACCGCGGGTCGGCTCGTCGAGAAGCAACAAGCTGGGATTGCCCAGCACTTCCTTGGCAAGGACGACCTTCTGCTGGTTGCCGCCAGAAAGAGCACCCACCGCGATCCCGGGATTCTTGGGACGGATGTCGAAATTCCCGAACGAGCTCTTGATCGCATCGTCCTGTCGACGTGCAGACAACAAGCCCTTTGGGGATATTCGGCGAATGATCGACATGACCAGATTGAGGCCGACAGACATACGCAGCATCAGCCCGGCGCCGCGCCGATCGTCGGTTACGAAGGCGAGGCCAGCCCGGCGCGCGGCTGCGATGGATCTAAGCCTTGCCGGTTTGCCGCCAATGGTAACCTCACCCTGCCATCGGCCCGGCACACCTGTCCCGTAAAGAGCGCTAAGAAGCTCCGTTCGCCCTGCACCCATCACGCCAGCCAAACCGACAATTTCACCGCGGTGAACATCCAGGTCGATCTTCGATGGAGCTTGCCAGCCGGGTGACGCCCGGTGCGGGCGGAAAGAGGCCTGCCGCATCCTCAGTAACACGTCGCCGACACGATCCGATCGAGGCGGGTAAAGCTCGTTCAACGGACGGCCGACGAGAAGCTGCACCAGTTGGGCTTGCGGAGCGTTCGGTTCGGTAATGCCGGCGACCTTGCCGTCGCGCATGACCGTCACGCGATGGGCAATCTGCGGCACTTCCTCAAGGCGATGCGAAATATAGACGATACCGACGCCTGATGATGCGAGCCCGCGCATGATATCGAACAATCGATCGACTTCGCCGACAGTCAACGCCGCTGTCGGCTCATCCATAATCAGAGCGCGCGATGCATAGGACAGCGCCTTGACAATGGCGACGACCTGGCGTTGGCCGATAGATAGCTCGCCGACAAGCTGAGCGGGATCGATCGATCGGTCGATTGCTTCCAGCCTTTTGTGCGCTTCGCGCAGCATCGCCTTTCCGTCGAGCATGCCATGGGGATGGACAAGCTCGCGGCCAAGAAAGAGATTGGCCGCGACGCTCAGACTCGGAACGAGATCCAATTCCTGGAAAATCGTTGCAATTCCCGCCGCCTGTGCATCCCGGGGGCTGTGAAATCGGGCGGGTTTGCCATCGATAAAGATCTCTCCCTGGTCCGGCGTGTGCACACCGGACATCAGGTTCATCAACGTCGATTTGCCCGCGCCATTCTCTCCAAGCAGGGCATGGATTTCACCCACTTTAAGATCGAAGTCCACGCCACGCAGCGCTTGAACCCCGCCAAAATGCTTGGTGACCCCTTTCGCCGAAAGAACAACCTGGCTCATGCTGCTTCTCCACACGATTCACGCACCCGCAAAACCGGCGACAGTCGAACGGTCTCGCGGGGGCGGTGCTTGTTGCCGATCCGCGCAATCAGCAAGTCGGCCGCCTTCCTGCCAATCTCATCGCAAGGCTGGGCCATCAGCGTCAGGCGCGGCTCGAAGTAGTCTGCCCATTCGAAATCATCGATCCCGAGCACCGAAATGTCTTCGGGAACGCGCAGTCCCCGTTCCCGAATGGCTCTCATAGCGCCGATCATCGCTAGATTGTTTGAGGCAAGGATTGCTGTCGGTGGCTCCTTCAGTTCCAGCAAGCGGTGCGTCGAAGCGGCGGCGTCAGCCGTGCTGCGGTTGCCGTTGCTGATGAAGGCATGTGGGACCTCTATCCCCCTCTCCGTCATAGCTTCCCGGAAAGCCCTGGTGCGCTCCACGGTCGTCGCAAATCCAGGCTGGCCGAGGATGATCCCAACCCGGTGGTGATGGAGCGTGACGAGGTGATCGACCAGCATGCGAATTGCCGCCGTGTTGTCGGTCCCGACCTGATCGAAACGATCATCGGAGAGCCTGTCGACGAGCACACAGGGAACATCGCATTCAAGGAGGTAGTCCAGCGATTTCTTAGGATCGCCCGAAGCGGCAAGGATAATCCCGTCGACACGGCGGTGGTGCAGATGCCGGACGAGTTCCAGTTCTCGATCCGGATCATCCTGTGTATCGCACAGAAATACGATCAAGCCTCGCTTGGAACACTCGGCTTCGATCGCGCAGATGATGTCGCTGAAGTAAGGGTTCGAAATCGCCGAAATCGCCAGTCCGACCGTGCCCGTCGACGATAATTTGAGAGAGCGTGCAACAGCGTTCGGGATGTATCCGATCTCGTCCACGGCCTCCATGACGAGCTTCGCCTTCTCGGGCGACACGTAGCGCGTCTTGTTGAGAACATGGGAAACCGTGGAGACCGAAACCCCCGCCGCCTTTGCAACTTCGGAAATCGTCGTCATGAGCGCGCTCCGGCGTTCGCCGGCAGCACAACAAGAAAGCGTCTCAAATTTTCCTCCCAGGCGGAATTCCAACCTTAAAAAGGCTCTCCAAGGATCCGCGAATAAGATCAGGCTAGCGCCATCGAAACGTTTGCGCAATCGTTTTTTTCTCGATATTGTCCAATTCGTGATCATCTCTTGGGAGGGAAATGACGTGCTCAAAGGCGTTCCGCCGTTCGTTACGGCCGACTTGTTGTGGGTTATGGCCTCTATGGGTCATGGCGACGAATTGGCCATCGTCGATCGAAACTTCTCGGGCTTTCGGGTGTCGACCCAGACCACCAGCGGAAAGCTTCTCATCTTGGAGGGGGTCGATGCACCGACTGCAGTTGACGGGATCCTCAAGATGATGCCCCTGGACAGATTCGGCGACACGCCGCTGATGCACATGGAGGCCGTCGACGCGCCGGGTGAGTTGCTGGAAGTGCACCGGGACGTCATCACCGTATGCGGTGAGGCAGAAGGGCGCTCGATCGCGAGCCAACCTATCGAGAGGTTTGCTTACTATCCCATTGCGATGCGATCGTTTGCGATCATCCAGACCGCTGAATCGCGCCCCTATGGGAACTTCATCCTGAGGAAGGGCGTGCTCTGAGGGTCAAGCCTCGAGCAGGGCCGGCGATTGGGCTGCGGGCCCCTGAATTTCCATCTGATCCGCATGGGTTGCTTGTCGGCAAGGATTAACTGCCGGCCAAGCGCCTTGCGCTCTCCACGATCGGCCGAACAGCGGCTTCCATGCTTTCCGGCGTCGTGCCGGTGACGATGACGCCGAGCAGCGCCGCAGCGATGCCGGCCGCCTTCAACTTTGGCATATCCTCGGCCGTGAATTTCTTCTGGCTCGGCGCAATGACCGGGATGCCGGCCTTGGCGACAATCGCTCTGTAGCGGGCAAGATCGGTCTCATCGAGCGGCTTGCCGTAGTCCGCGAAGGCAGCAATAGAGGCTTCCATCATCGCGCCCGGAATCTTGAGGATTTTGCGAAATTCCTCCTCGGTGCTCCTTTCGCCGAGCGCCGGCATCGGCCGAAGCTTCGATTGCCAGAGATGGGGCTGCATGTCGCTGATATAGATGTTGAAGCCCTCGAAGCCGAGATCGGCGAGCGCATCCATCTCCTGCGCGCTCGGCACATTCGTCTGCCCGGCCATGACAAGGAGCGGCACGCCCAACGTGGCGAGCTTCTCGAAGAAGGGCCGCTCTTGCGCGAAGCTGCCGAAGGTGGTGCCGGTCGCGCGGTGGTAGGCATTGAGATGCACTTTCAGCGCAAAGGCCCCTGCCCTCAACGCCGCCCTGGCGAGATCGAGGTCATGACGCGCAAGTGAGACGATGACCGGAAAGTCGCCACCTCGCAGCGCCTTGGTGAGTTTGGTTTCAGGATAGGCATCCATGTTGGATCTCAATTCAGCCGCTGGCCATCATCGGCCGCAAAGAGATGGACGGTGGCAAGTTCTGGCCGCACGCGGATCATCGCGCCGGGCGAGAGTGACACGCGCTCGCGGAAAACGCAGGTGACCGTCGTATCGCCGAGTTTCACCGTCACATGCGTTTCCGAACCCATCGGCTCGACCAGGATGATTTCCGCGGGCACGCCCTGCTCGTCGAGGGCGAAATGTTCGGGACGAATGCCGTAAACCGCGTTGCGGCCCCTGAATTCCTCGGCCGCCTCCGGCAGCGGCAGCAGGATACCCGGTGCCGCGAAACCGCCCGAGGTGATTGTGCCGGTCAGGAAATTCATGGCCGGCGACCCGATGAAACCCGCGACGAACTGGTTGGCCGGCCGGTCGTATAGATCGAGCGGCGCGCCGATCTGCTCAACCCGGCCGCCGTTGAGCACGACGATCTTGTCGGCCATGGTCATCGCCTCCACCTGGTCGTGGGTGACGTAGATGGTCGTGGTTTTGAGTTTCTGGTGCAGGCTCCTGATTTCGCCGCGCATCACGACGCGCAGCTTGGCATCGAGGTTCGACAGCGGCTCGTCGAACAGAAACACCTGCGGATCGCGGACGATCGCTCGGCCCATGGCGACGCGCTGCCGTTGCCCGCCCGAAAGCTGGCGCGGATAACGGTCGAGCAGATGCGACAGCCCAAGGATATCGGCCGCCCAATTCACCCGCTCCTCGATCGCGGCCTTTTTGATGCCGCGATGCTCTAGCGAAAACCCCATATTCGTCGCGACCGTCATATGCGGATACAGCGCATAATTCTGGAAGACCATGGCGATGTCGCGATCCTTTGGATCGAGCTCGTTCACCACGCGCCGGCCGATGCGGACGTCGCCAGCGGTGATCGTCTCCAACCCGGCGATCATCCGGAGCAAAGTGGACTTGCCGCAACCGGAGGGTCCGACAAGCACGACGAACTCGCCGTCTTCGATTTCGAGGGTGACGTCGTGGATGATGCCCAAGGCACCATAATTCTTTCGGACGCGGGAAAGGGTAACTTCAGCCATCATTCGATTTCCGGGTTCTTCAGCCCTTGAGGCCGGTATGCGCGAGCCCTTCGACGAATTGCTTCTGCGCGATGATGAAGACGATGAGCACGGGAAGCGCCGTCAGCGTCGCGGCGGCGAGCTGGATGTTCCACATGGGACCGCCATAGGCGTCGGTGTATTGGGTAAGCGCCTGCGGCAGGGTGAACTTGTCGGCACTTGAGAGGAACACGATCGGTTCGAGGAACAGGTTCCAGGAATGCAGGAAGGTGAATATCGCGACCGATGCAAGCGCCGGTCTTGCCAGCGGCAGTGCGATCTTCCGAAAAATCTTGAAGCGGCCGAGGCCATCGACGCGCGCCGCTTCCTCCAGCTCCGCCGGCAGTGTCACGAAAAACTGCCGCATCACGAAGGTGGCGAAAACGCTCGGCGCTCCGAAGATCGGCACGAGGATCAACGGCCAGTGGGTGTTTACCATGCCCGCCTTCAGGAACATCTGGAAGAGCGGCACAATCGTCACTTCCGACGGAATGAGAAGGCCGAGCAATACGATCATGAAGATCGCGTTGGCGAAGGGAAATCTGATGCGCGCGAAAGCGTAGCCCGCCATCGAGGAGACGACCATGGTGCCAACCGTCACAACCCCGGCGATATAGGCCGAGTTCCAATATTGCGTCACGAAGGGCTGCAATTCGAACACCTTGCTGTAGGTCGTCCAGTCGTAGCTCTCCGGGATGAGACGCGGCGGAAAAGCGAAGATATCGCTGATCGGCTTCACCGAGGATGTCACCATCCACCAGGTCGGGAAGACGAAGGGGATTAGCAGCACGCACATCAGCCCGTAGACAAACGTTTTCAGTCGCGGAGAGAGATCAGCTTTCATAGAAGACAATCCTCTTGCGCATCTGCCATTGGGCAAAGGTCAGGGCGGCGACGATGACGAAGAGCAAGATCGACAGCGTCGAGCCGTAGCCGAAGAGATGGAACTGGAAGGCCTGCTGATAGAGGTAATAGACCAGCACCGTCGTCGATATTCCCGGTCCACCCTGGGTCAGAACGGCAATCTGCGCGAAAACCTGCAGCGACCCGACGATGGTGATGATCGAGGTCAAGAGGATGGTCGGGCTGATCAACGGCAGGGTGATGCGACGGAACTGCTTGAAGCGCGGCGCACCGTCGATGCGGGCGGCCTCGTAGAGTTCGTTCGGCACGCCCTGCAGGGCCGCCAGGAACAGGATCATGTTGAGGCCGACATTCTTGAAAACCTGCACGACGATCACTGAGATCATCGCGGTCGTTTCCTCACGCAGCCAGTTCGGCCCTTCGATACCGACGAGCTGCAACATGCCGTTGATGCCGCCGTTCTTCTGCAAAAGGAAACCCCAGACGATCGTCCACGCGACCAGCGACACCACGACCGGCGAGAAGAACAGCGTGCGGAAGATGGTGATGCCGGCGAGCTTCTGGTTGAGAAGCACCGCGAGCAGCAACGCCAGCGCCATGTTGAGGATCACCAGCCCGGCAGAAAAGATCGCGGTCGCGCCCAGCACTTCGAGGAGGTTCGTGTCCTCGATCAGCATCTGATAGTTCTGCGTGCCGGTATAGGTGAAGGTATTGGCGAGCACGTTCCACTCGTGGAGCGAATACCAGAAGACAAGCCCGAGCGGGATCAGCACGAACCCAATGATGCCGATCAGCTGCGGGGCGATGAAAAGGAAACCGGCGAGGCTGTCGCGCCGTCCGATCGTCCAGAAGGGCGATGAGGCACGGCCTTCCGAGCGTATATGATCCCGTGCGACAGCCATCACCTTACCTCTTAGCGCTTCAGCAGTGGGCCGATCTGGCCGCAGATCTTCTGGAGCGTGCCGGGAATATCGGCATCCGGACGCCAGACGGCATCAAGCCCGGAGCGCACCGCCTGCTGGATTTGTGCAAAGCCGGTATGACCGGGAATGACCTTGCCGGTGGCGATGCCGGAGATGACAACCTTGCCGATCTGCTCCTGGCTGAGCAGCGGGTTGGTCTTCTTGAGCACATCTGCGTTCAGCAGCGACTTGCGGGCCGAGGGGAAGAACTGGCTGAGTTTGGCCGAGTTTTCCGGATTGGTCATATAGGCGACGAATTCGGCGGCGGTGTTGGCATTCTTGCCGGCCTGCATGACGCCGACGCCGGCCTGACCGATCAGCGAATATTCGCCGGCCGGCCCCTTCGGCAGCGGCACCAGATCCCAAGAGAACGGCTTGTCCTTCGGGAGGAGCGAGGCGCGGCTGATCTGAGTGATGGTCATCGCCGCATTGCCGGCAAAGAAATCGACGTTTTCGCCGGGACCCGGGATCGCCTTCTTCTTGAAGATCGCGTCGTGGATGAAAGTCAGCGCATCGACCATGGGTTTTTCGGTGATCGTGCAGGTCTTGCCATCGGCGCTCCAGGGCGAAGCGCCCCAGCCGTTCCAGACCGAAGCGAGATTCTGCCAGATCTGGTAATTGAAGTCGCGCACGATCAAGCCGCCCTTGCCCGGCACCTTATCCCCTTGGCCGACGGCCGAGGCCGTGGCGATCACGTTATCCCAGGTCCATTGCCCGGCGGCAATCATCTCGGCCGGCGTCTTGGCGCCAGCCGCCTTGATGACGTCGTTGTTGACGAACATCGCAAACGGCGAGGTTGAAAATGGATAGGCGTAAAGCTTGCCATCCTTGGTCCAGCGTTCGGCCGCCGTGGGGATCAGTTCTTCGGCATTGTAGCCCTTGGTCGCCTTCAACACATCGGTAAGCGGGTAAAGCGCGCCGGAGTTGACGAAGTCGTAGGCTGCGGTCTCGAAAATCCAGGCCATATCAGGCGCATTGCCGCCGGCGATCTGGGTGGTCAGCGCGGTCGTGTAGGTGTCGAACGGCAGCGACTCATAAGTCACCTTCACATTCGGATGATCCTTGGAAAAGCCCGCGGCGATCTCGTTGAAGAGCTTCAGATGCGCCTCGTTGGCGCTCCAGATCGTCATGCGCAGGTTGATCGCATCTTCGGCATTGGCGATGCCATGCCATGCGAATGGCGCGGCGAGCGCCAATGCCGCGACGGCCGATCTCAGGGTCCTGTGATAGTTCATTCCCGTTCCTCCTCCAAAGATGGGTTAATCAGTATGCCGAGACGTCCGGCCAGCGCATTTCGATGCCTTCGCGCCTAAGCTCCCGCTGGAAATCGTGGAGTTGCTCATCGTTTTCCTGAACCTGGTGCGGCGTAAGCCCCTTCTCCAGGCAATGGGCTGCCAGCATGCCGGCAGCTTCGCCGATGTTCCATTCGACAGGGTGCAAGCGGTAGCAGCCATTGGTGATGTGGGTGGTGCCGATGTTCTTGCCGGCGGCAATGAGATTCTTCATTCGCTGCGGCAGGAGTGAACCAAGCGGGATCTCGAACGGGCAGGACGGCACGTCGATATAGTTGTCGCCGCCGGTCGAGGGGTGAAGGTCGATGCGGTACATGCCGATGCCGACGCTATCGCGGTAGTTGACCGCGCCCTTTGTGCCGCGCACCGAATAAGACAGGTCCTGCTCTACAATGCGAGTGACCGGCTTGATGCGGCGGCTTTCGCGGATATAGGGCGCCATGGCAAGACCATGTTCCGTGCCGGTAATGTCGCCGCGAAGTCGGAGACCGCGGTAGCCCTGGCCGCCGTCGAAACGAGGCGCTTCCGTCTGCAGCCAGTAGAAGACCGAATAGGAAAGGTCGGCTGCCGACTTCAGGTGCCGTGCTTTTTCCTCTTCCGATACGTCGATAATCGTGCCGTCCATGTAGTCGATCATCGGCCAGTTCACAAAGCAGATGTCCGACTGGTAGAAACCGGGCTGGAAGTTGCGCCGGGCTGCGATGCGACGAAAGAGCCAGAGGTTTTCGTCACCACCGCCCTTGCGCTGGTCGGCATCGACGGCCAGCGGATCATCGTCAACATTAGGCGTGAAGGAGCGTGTCGTGAATTCCAGCGTGCGCGGATGCGGCGCGGTGAAGCCGAGCAGCGGCCCGCCCCAGAAATGCGGCTGGTATTCGCGCCAATAGTCGTAGTTTTCCGGCTTGTCGATCGTCTGGTCGCCATCCACGCAATCGACCGCGAAACAGACCGACACGGCTTGAACGTTATCCGGCTGGGCTTCAGGCGGCGCGCTCGGTTCGCGGGTGTCGGATTGCGCCTCGAAACCCTTCACATACTCCGTCTCGGTCATCGGCAAGAGGTCGCCGAGTTCGGTGGCGTCGAGGATATAAGCTGCGGAAATGGTGATCTCCAGATCCGTGTCGCGGTGACGGACGGTGACGGAACGAACCATATCACCATCGACATCGGCCCCGACCGGACGGTAGGGCTGCAGCAACTTCAGGCGGCCGGCACCCCGATAGGGCATCAACATGGCTTCCATCACCGCCAGGCTGACCCGCGGTTCAGCGCAGATGCGGCTGACCCAGCCGGCGCCGGGATTGAGGTCGCCCCAGGCGCGCGCGCCTTCGGTAAGCGGATAGTTGTCGCGGTAATATTGGCGGATGCCGTTGCGCAGCTTGCGATACGAGCGAGTGATGCCAAACTGCTCGACCCAGCTATGCTCGTCCGACGGCACGCCCTGGCTGGTCGACTGACCACCGATCCAGTCGAATTCCTCGGTCATGATGACACTGCGGCCAGCCCGGCAGGCGCCAAGCGCAGCCGCCACGCCACCGAGACCACCGCCGACAATCAGGATATCCGCTTGCATTTCTTTCACGTTCTCAATTCCGTTTCTTTGCGGGTCCGAGGGTTTCGCCCTCGACCGGTTCACACGTCAGAAGAACTTGCTCAATCGGGATCGCCCCCTCGATGCGACGCACCAGCATGGCGGTCGCCTGCCGCCCCATCTCTTCGCGAGGAATATTGAAGGAGGTGAACTGCACATGGCTGCGTCCGGCCCGCACGTGGCGGCCGAGCACGACAGCGGAAAAATCATCCGGTACCGACAACCCTCGCTCGCGGGCCACCGCCTCGACCCGCACCGCGTCCGCTAGTTCGACGAAGAAGACGGCGGTTGCGCCACAGGTAAGGATGGTATCGAGAATTTCGCCGGCCGACCTGCCGACATCATCGACATGCAAGACGAACTCGGCGCCCTCGGCAACCGCCGCGGCAAAGCCGTGCCAGCGGTCGACAACGGATTCGGCCGATCCGTTAGGGCCGACATAGGCCAGCTTCTCATGTCCGAGCGCTCTCGCCTTTTCGACCAGCGCACGGGTGCCGGTCGCGTAGTCGCCGCCAACATAAGGAACGGGTCCGCCAGCGTCCTCGCGTCGGCCGATCGCCACGAAGGGATAGTCGCCGGAAACCAGGCGCTTGAGTTCCGCGCGGTCGAATTCGCGGCCGAGCACGAGGCAGCCGTCGGCAATTCTCAACCGGTTGCCGTCGGCAAAAATCTTGCGGTCGTTGCCGACTCCGGCGCCGGTCAGAAGCAACAGGTCGTAGTTCTGCGCCTGCGCCTCTTCCTCAATGCCGAGCAGGAAAGGCGTGAAGAAGTCTGCCTGTTCGCTCGGGAAAGCCGGTTCATAGGTGAAGACGCCGAGGATACGGTTGAGGCCTTTGGCCATCCGTCGGGCGATCGGGTCCGCAACGTAACCAGTCGTGCGAATGACCTGTTGGACGCGCTCGCGGGTTTCCAGCGGGATACGCGCAAGAGCGGTCGGCGCGCCGTTCAGCACAAGCGAAACGGTTGCCTGACTGACGCCCGCAAGCTTGGCAATATCATGCTGAGTCAAGCGCTTAGGACTTGCCACGCAGTGTTCTCCCGATCGACTCTTGACTGTTAATACGTATTAGCAGCTAATACGCATTAACAGGATGAGGACGGCGGCTGTCAAGCGCGAAAATTTGGGGAGATCGGTGGGTTTTGGAGAGCATTTGAGATCGCTTGGAACATCCGGCATGCGCGTGTTTGGCGACAGCATCACCGCTGGCTTCAACGCCAGCCAGCCGCACCTTGCCTGGCCGGCTTTGTTTGCCGAGGCAGTCGACTGTCTCCCGATCCGCAACCACGCCATCCCCGGCACCGTGCTGCAAGGATCTCAGCTGGCGGACGGAAAACCGCGACCGGACAACGGCATCGGCCGTTTCGAAAAAGTGCTTCTGGATGCGCCGCACCGTGATGCGATCCTCATTTTGTACGGCTATAACGACGCCCGTTATACCGCCGCTCCCGACACAATGAACGTCCGAAACTTCAGCCGCGACTACGCGACGATGCTGGAAAAGTTGATCGCGGCGGGGCACGCGGAACGGCTGGCGATCGGCAGCCCACCCTACCTCCCGGATGCCGGGTTCTTAGTCGGCAGCACCGGCTTCACGAGCCAGACGCGCATGGGTTTCGAAGGGTATGTCGAAGTCGTGCGCAAGCTGGCGCGACGCTTCTCGCTCTTCTATGCACCTGTCTACGAAAACATGAAGGCGCACGGCGATGGCGACCTGACCTCCGCCGATATGGTCCATCCGAACGATGCCGGACATCGCGCGATCTTCGACGCCTTTACAAATGCGGATCGGTCATAGCGCATCAAGCAAGGGCAGCACGGTCTCTGTCTGGAGCGCGACCAAGCGCGACGCATGCCGCTGATCGGGGGATCGAGAAGCCGGAACCGAATTTCGATTTCTTGAGTTATCGAAGAAACCAAAAGCCCCTTTATTTATGTGGATTTCGAGAGCCAGGTATAATTTAGAAGAATTGAATGCTCGAAATACCAAAATCGTCGGAAGTACTTATCCGATTTCCGCATTGGACGTCTTTAAACCTATAGGCGCAATCATTACGTCGTCCATCGTCATGTCTATCAAGGCGACACCGATGTGAGAGCATTCACGACCACGCCGCCCCTCATTGGGGACTTGGGACGCGAGGTCATTTTTCCCAGACAATGAGCAGCCCAAGCGTTCGATGCACCTTTACTGCATAATTCCTTAGATCGGAATCGATCCAAGGACAAAATTATGCAGCAATTCAAAGTGCTACAACGTCCTTTGCGCGTCGGAAAAGACGCGCGGCGCTGTAGTGCCTCGAGCAAATAGGCGCGCCATCTCCCCGTCTTATCAACCAACACCAACCGGGCGGCCATCGGGTGGACGAACCCGTGCGCCCATACGAGAGAAAAGATGGAAAACCTGCAATATCTTGGTCCGATGGGGTGGAAGGCGATCGAAATCGCCGTCCCGATCATCGTGGTGGCAATCCTGTTCCGGTGGAGCGGCGTGATCCGCTATATCCCCAACGACAGGCTCGGCATTCTCGAAAAGCTATGGAGTTTTCGCGGCTCCGTTGAGAATGGCTTCATTGCGCTCTACGGTGAGGCCGGCTTCCAGCCGGAAGTCGTGCGCGGCGGCCTGCATTTCTTCATGCCGTTCCAATATTCGATGCATCGCGCCAATCTCGTAACCATTCCGCAGGGCCAGATCGGCTATGTCTTCGCCCGTGACGGCGAGCCGTTGCCGCCGACCCAGACGCTTGCTTCGAATATCGAAGCCGGTGATTTTCAGGATGTGCGCGGCTTTCTCACAAAGGGCGGCCAGAAGGGGCCACAACGCAAGATCCTGCGCGAAGGCACCTATGCCATTAATCTCGTGCAGTTCATCGTGCTGACCGCACAATCGAACTACGCCGTCAACCTGAACGCGTCGGAACAAAGACTGTTTGCCGACATGTCGACGCTGATTAGCGAGCGGAATGGCTTCGAGCCCGTCGTCATTCACGACGCCGAGGACCTGATCGGCATCGTCACCATCCATGACGGTCCGGCGCTGCCGGATGGCGAGATCATTGCGCCGACTGTTGCCAACAACCCAAAGGATCCGAACTTCCACAATAATTTTCAGGATCCGGAGAAGTTTCTCAATGCCGGCGGTTATCGCGGCCGGCAATTGCAGGTGCTTGCCGATGGCAGTTATTTCCTCAACCGCATCTTCGCGACCGTCGAACTTGTGGAGAAGACGATCATCGACGTTGGCACGGTGGGTGTCGTCGTCTCCTATACCGGCCGGCGAAGCGCCGATATTTCCGGCCAATCCTATCGTCATGGCGAATTGGTCGAGACAGGCGCACGCGGTGTCTGGTCGACGCCGCTTCTGCCGGGCAAATATGCGTTCAATACCTTTGCCGGCAATATCATCATCGTGCCAACCACCAACTTCGTGCTGAAGTGGACGAAGGAACAGTTCGGCGAGCACAGGCTGGATGAGAATCTTTCCGAAGTATCGCTGATCACCAAGGACGCGTTCGAACCCGTGCTGCCGCTCTCGGTCGTCGTGCATATCGATTATATGAAGGCGCCCCTCGTCGTGCAGCGTTTCGGCGATATCAAACGGCTGGTCGAACAGACGCTCGATCCGATGGTCTCGGCCTATTTCAAGAATATCGCCCAGACCAAGACATTGATCGAACTGCTGCAGGAACGCAGCGAAATCCAGCGCAAATCCGGCGACGAAATGCGCGAGAAGTTTACCTCCTACAGCCTCGAACTGCAGGAAGTGCTGATCGGTACGCCGCGGGCCAACAATGGCCAGAACAGCATCGAGCAGATCCTGATCCAGCTGCGCGAACGTCAGATCGCCGTTGAAAAGGTCGAGACCTATAAGTTGCAGGAAGCCGCGGCGGTCCAGGAGCGCACATTGCGCGAGAAGGAAGCGCTGGCCGAACAGCAGGCCAAGATCACGACATCAGCACTCACCATCGAGATCAGCGAGAACGAAGGCAAGGCGCAACTCGCCCGCACCCGTCAGCAGGCAGAGACCATTCAGGTCACAGCCAAGGCCGAAGCTGAGAAGGTGCGCCTCGCCGGCCTCGGCGAAGCCGACCGGATCAAGGCCATCGCGCTTGCCGATGCCGAACGCATCAAGGCGACCGGTTTTGCCGATGCCCAAAAGGTGCGCGCCATCGGCTTGGCGGAAGCCGAGGCGACGGAGAAGAAGGTCGCGGCCTTCGGTGGACCGGACTATCAGCTCCACTCGCAAGTCCTCATGCGGTTTGCCGAAGCAATCGAAAACGGCAGGCTGCCGCTCGTGCCGCAGATTCAGGTCGGCGGTGGCGGCGAAAAGGGCGCCACCAATGGTCTCGTCGAAATGATGCTGTCGATGCTGGTCGCCGATCGGCTTGGACGGCCGGCTTCACCGGCTGCGGTGCCGACGCCGATCGAGCAGCAGTGATTGTGGATGGGCCGGCAATGCCGGCCCATTTTGCCGCCGCCCGACCAAAAGGCTGCGATCGCGACGAGACCACTGCCGTCATGGCCATCGACGCTCGCTGCACATTCTCACCTTTTACTGCCAAGCGACAACAATCGCGCGTTTATCTGTCAGCCGGCAGCTGCTACACCGTCCTATCGCAACACCATTTCTGTATTCATGGCCTATCGTTTCGTCCACACTGCCGATCTCCATCTCGACTCTCCCCTGCGTTCCCTGGCTCTTCGCAATGCGGAACTGGCCGATCTCGTGAGCGACGCCAGCCGGCAGGCGCTGGTGGCGATCGTCGACCTGTGCCTTGAGGAACAGGTCGATGCGCTCGTCATCGCCGGCGATCTCTATGATGGCGATCAGACGTCGATGAAGACGGCACGCTTCCTGGCAAGCCAGCTGGAACGGTTGCACCGAGCGGGGATTCACGTCTTCAAGATCCGCGGCAATCACGATGCGATGTCGAAGATCGCCAAGGAACTGGTGATGCCCGATACGCTGAAGATCTTCGGCGGCCACGCCGAGATCGTGGAGGCCACGAAGGGTAACCTGTCGGTCGCGATCCACGGCCTGAGCTTCGCCAAGCCGCAAGCGCCAGACTCGCTTCTGCCGAAGTTCAAGCCGCCGGTGACGGGCGCGGTCAATATCGGCATCATGCATACGAGTCTCGCCGGATCCGCCGGACATGACGTCTATGCGCCCTGCAACGTGCTCGACCTTCACGCCTCGGGATTCGACTACTGGGCGCTCGGCCATCTTCACCAGCGCAGCCAGCATCCCGGCACGGCGACGGTCATCATGCCTGGTATGCCGCAGGGCCGCGACATCAACGAGTCGGGCGTCAAGACCGTATCGCTGGTGACCGTGGCGGACGACCGGACCGTGGCGGTCGAGGAGCGGCTCACCAGCGTCGCGCAGTTCGAGCGGGTCGATGTCGATCTGACGGGTGTCGATGATTGGCGTGATGCGGCTATGGCGATCGAAGCGGCACTGACAGCACAGCGCGACCGCACGGCCTCGGCGCATCTCGTCGCGCGCCTGAGGCTTTCCGGCCGCACCCAGCTTGCCTGGCAGCTTCGGCGTGACATCGACCTCATGCAAGCGGAAGCCGAGCAGCGCGGCGACCGGATCGGCCGGACCTGGATCGAGAAGCTGGAACTCGCCTTCGAAGCACCCTTGCCCCTCGCAGATGCTTCCGCCGCCGATCCCGTCGTCGAACTCGGTGCGTTGATGCGGGACGAGGTCATCGCCCGCAGCGGGTTTCGCGACGATATCAGGGAGGTGGTTCGCGACCTGCTCGCCGACCTGCCGCCCGAGAGCCGAGCATTCGCCGGGCTTGACGAGGCGGGCTTCGAACGCTTCATCGACAGCCTTCTCACCGACGGCGCCGAGGACATTGCCGCCCGGATGAAGGCCGCGGACCGGGCGGAAAGCTGATGCGCCTCCGACGGCTGGACCTCACCCGCTATGGCAAGTTCACCGACCACTCGATCGATTTCGGCGCGGTCCGTCCGGGTTCGCCCGACTTGCACATCGTCTATGGCCTGAACGAAGCGGGCAAGTCGACCACCTTCGCCGCCTATCTCGATCTGCTCTTCGGCATAGGTGAGCGCAGCACCTACAATTTCCTGCATCCATACAACACGATGAAGGTCGGCGCCCGACTGGAATTCGATGGCGAGGAATACGAGCTGGCGCGGCTCAAGCTCCGGACCGGCAGCCTCGTCGACGATCGGGGGCAAGCTGTGAACGAGGCGCTCCTGGCCGGCGCACTCGGCGGCATCGGCCGCGAGGCCTATCGCACGATGTTCTCACTCGACGACCAGTCGCTGAAAGAGGGCGGCAACGCCATCATCCAGAGCAAGGGCGAGCTTGGCGAGTTGTTATTCTCGGCAAGTTCCGGCCTCGCAGGCTTAAGCCGTTCGCTGGTTTCCGCCGCCGACGAAGCCAATGTGATCTATAGGAAGCGGTCGTCGAGCACGAAGCTTGCCGAACTCAAGCGCGCGCTCGAAGCGTTGAAGGCCGAGCGCAATGCCATCGACACATTGGCCTCCGCCTACTCGGCGCTGAAATCGACCCATGAGCAGGCCGATGCCGCCTGTATCGCGACCACGCGAGAACTGGCCGAGGCCAAGGCCCGGCATCAGGAACTGACGCGCCTTCTCGGCGCCCTGCCCGCGGCGCTGGAGCTCCGGCGGCTGGACACAGATGCGGCCGACATGGGCGATCTGCCGCGGCCGCCGTCCGAATGGTTCGCGCTCCTGCCGCAGCTTTCCCGCGATGAGACGCGGCTGCAGGCGCTTGTCGAAATCGCCGACCGCACGCTGCGCCAGCTTACAGACGAGATCGAGGCGATCGCCATCGATCACAAGGCGCTGACGCTAACTGCGCATATGGACCTGCTGGACCAGGGGCGGGTTCGCCATCTCGCGGCCGACAGCGACCTGCCGAAGCGCCGGCGGGCGCTGGCCGAACAGGACGGTGTGCTGGTCCGGCTTCTGGCCGATCTCGAACAGCCGGGCCATGCGACGCCCGAAGCACTGCTGCTGCCCGCCTCGCTGATCGGCACCGTCCGCGATCTCATCGAACGACGCTCCGGCGTCGAGGCGAAACTGGCTGCCGCGGGTCGCGAACGGGTGCGAGCGCGCGAGAATCTCGAAAGGCTGGGCGAGGAAGGCGGCTGGAAAAATGCAGCTGCGGTCCCAGATCCCGCGCGTCTTGGCCGCATCGAGGCCGCCCTGAGCCGGCTCACGGGGTCTGATCTGGCAGTGCGGCTCACCTTGGAAGAACGTACACTTGTCCAGGTGAAGCGAATACAGGAGAACCAGTTTGCACAGCTCGCACCCTGGACCGGCGATGCCGCGGCACTGCAACGGACGCCCGCGGCGGAGCCTCGCCAGATCGAGGCCTGGCGTGGCCAGGCGACCTCGATCGACAAGCGGATCGCCGATCACCAGGCCCGGTTGCGCGATCTCGGCACCGAACAGGCGCTGACCAAAGCCCGGATCGCGGCCTTCGTCGCCGGCGGTTCGATCGACGATAGCGAGGCCACGAGGCGACGCGATGAACGCGATGCCGCCTGGCAGGCGCATCTTGCCAGCCTGAATGCCGCCACGGCCCGGACATTCGAGGATCGGATGCGCCAGGACGACATATTGTCCGCCGGCCGGCTGTCGCGGGCGCAGGAACTGGCCGAGCTTCGCCAACTCCGCCAGACGGAAGCGGCAACGGCAGCAGCGATCGAACGGCAAAGGGAACTGCTCGCCGAGGCGCATGCCGAACATGATGCGCTTGCCGAGCGCATCCGTGGTCTGCTGCCCGGCGCGATCGAATACGACGCTGAAGCCACGGCGCGCATTGCAGCACTCGCGGCATGGAGCACCAAGCGGTCCGCGGCGCTGGCCGCCTGGGACGATCTGCAGCGAGCCGAAGACGCATTGGCCGCGCTTCGCCTCGAACTGAACAGGCATGCCGCGACACTTGCGGCCGACCTTGCGGATGCCGGTCGTGGTGACGCCGACCATCTGCCGGTCGCCGACCTGATGCAGGCTGCGAATGAAATGCTCGCTGCCGGCAAAGCCGAGCTGGCGGCGCGGCAGGCGCATGAGAAGGCAATCGGTGACCTCAGCCGCGATGTCAGGGAACGCGAGCGCGACCAGCAGGAGGCGGAAGCCACCATAGCGGCCTGGGACCGGGAATGGGCGGAGGCGCTGTCGCGAACCTGGTTTGCCGACAAGGCCGGCTCGATGGCCGCCGTCCGCGCCATACTGGACGTGCTGGGCACGCTGCCAGCCATCCTGAAGGAGCGGCATGACCTCGCAAGCCGCGTTGCCGCGATGGAGCGTGACCAGGAGCAATTCCGCGGAGATATTTCTGGTCTTCTCGCAGAATGCGGCCTCAGCCAGTCGGCGGCGGATACGCTCGCCTCTGCCAATACGCTCGTCGAACGCCATGAGGCAGCGCGGCGCGCGGCGCAGCTTCGGGCAGACCGGCAAGCGGATCTCGAACAACAAGGGGAGAAACGACGGGCGCTGGAGGAGGAACTGGCCGTTCACAATGCCCGCAAGAACGAACTGACCAGCTATTTCGGGACGGACTCGCTTGCCTCAGTCGAAACATTTTTGAACCAGGCTCGGGAGCGGGACCGGCTGGAGGAGCGGGCCGCCACCTTGCGCGGCCAGATCACCGAGGCATTGCGGGCTGCGAGTTTCGCCGAGGCCGAACGGCGCCTTGCCGATATCGACGCCGGCGCCGTCGAGCGCGATGCAATGGAGCTTGGCGCCCGGATCGAGGATCTTACCGAGCGGGCGAAGCTTCTCTACTCCGACATGTCGCTGGCACGGCAGAAGCTTGAGGCCGTCGGCGGAGACGATGCGGTGGCGCGGATCGAGGCCAAGCGGCGAACCATCTTCCTTGAGATCGAGGAACTGGCCGTGCGGCATCTGACGCTGCGTGCCGGCGCGCTCGCGGCCGAGCAGGCGCTGCATATCTATCGCGAGAAACATCGCAGCTCGATGATGAAACGCGCATCGGAAGCCTTCCGCCTGATCACCGGCGGCAACTATTCCGGCCTGACCACCCAGCCCGACCGCGACAAGGAAATACTGATCGGCGTGTCACGCGATGCCGGCTCGAAGCTTGCGGACGCGATGTCGACGGGCACGCAGTTCCAGCTCTATCTCGCGCTTCGGCTTGCAGGCTATGAGGAATTCGCAGCGCTTCGCCCGCCCGTGCCCTTCGTTGCCGACGACATTATGGAGAGCTTCGACAATCCTCGTTCCGAAGAAGTCTTCCGCCTGCTCGGCGAAATGGCAAAGGTCGGACAGGTCATCTACCTCACGCATCACTGGCATCTCTGCGAGATCGCACGGAACGTCGTTTCGAACGTGACGATACATCAACTGCCGTAACGGGCATAAGAAATGCCTTCGAGGAAGCCGGAAAAGGCTCCACAGTCCCGCCGCCAAACATTTAGCGCATTGCGGTTCTCGGCGTGCTGCAACCGGCTCTTGTCTTGATTGAGGATAGTTCATATTGACTAAGGCATGTCGCGCAAAAGTGTGCAGCGGTTTTGTGCTAACGACATGCGTAAAAACAAAGACCTAAAGCGCGAGGAGCGATCTGAAAGATCGCCAAGCGCTTTAGGGCGCCGGCCACTTAAAAAAACGAGTTATCCATGGCTTTCGTCTTTCGCCTGCGTTTGCTTGTTGCCCTCAGTGGCTGTCTTTTCTCAGCGGTCTCCCATGCGCAATCCTTTGATTGCGGCAAGGCGCAGTCGGCCATTGAAAAGGCGATTTGTGCCTCCCCTGCCTTGATTGCTGAGGACACCGCCTTGGCGGCCTCCTATCGGCAGGCATTGACCGATCTCAACGGCGACCCGACGAGGCTGGACGATCTACGCCAAAAGCAACGCCTCTGGTTGGCTGACCGCAATAAATCCTGTGTAGACACCGATCCGGTCCGGCTGTCGGCATGCCTGACAACACGCTATCAGACGCGTCTTGCGACGCTTGTGGCAGCGAGCGCTTCTCCGAGCCAGAAGCCGCCTGCATCTGTCGTCGAGCCTGCGCCATCAACCGCGTCGGAGACACAGGCGGCGGCGACACAAGATGCACCAGCACCGTCGGCTGCAGCTGTGTCGCAACCCGCGCCCGTAAAAGCCCCGCCCCAGCTCGTGTCGCAGCCGCATTTGGCATTGGATCAACTGCCTGCCGATCGAGAGGGCAGCACCTTGCTGATGGTCGAAACGCCCGGCCATATTACCATCCGCACGCAGAGCGCCGCGGGTGCGGCATTGCAGCTCGTCGATATGATCGCAGGCCCGGGGGACCGTATGGGCGCAGCTGGCGTCAGCGACGGCCGGATCGATGCGCTGCTCGACAAAGGCACCTACAAGATCCGTGTGTTCGGAGCCAAAGGAGCTGCCGGCGACGTCAGGCTTACCGCACAAGCCTATCAGGAGCTTGAACAGCCCGACGCCGCTTTGACCTCGCTGACCCCCATCCATGCCGATCTAAGCGATCTGCAACAAAGATCCTATTGGATCGACATTCCCGATTCCGGACGCGTCGATATCGAGGCGGTTGGACGCTCGCTTCAGGATCTGCGCTTGTGGCGAAACGGCACCGATATTGCCGCTCTCTCGCCGAAAATGTCGATCTTCGAACTGAAGCCGGGCCTCCCCATGACCCGGGCCGCGCTGACGGGAACGGTCGAGCCCGGCCGCTACCTCGTGACGGCCTATGGCGGCCAGAAGCTTGTCTGGACCAACTCGGACGCCGCAGAGCCATTCCACATTCGCGCCGGCACGCAGATCTCGCTGGCCGGAGGGATTGCCGAAAATGTCATCGGGCCTTTCGGCTCGATACGTTTTGAGGCGCCGGCAGATCTCGATACTTTCCGTCTGGAGCTGCCGCAATCGGCGGCGGCGGTGCTCCGGGCCGGTCGGATTTCCGGCACGGCGACAGCTTTTCAGAGTGCCGCGATCGACAAGGCTAGCCGTGAACCGACAGCCACGCTTTCGCTTTCGTCAGACAGCCAGCCGAGCATTGTCGAAGTCTCGGGTTATGAAGGCCAGCATTTCCAGCTCCGGGGGCTTCGGTTCAGCACCGAGACCCAATTTAAAGGCTCAGTACCCAATCTCATCAGTCTCGACGTTGCCGGCGAAGGCGGCGATGAAATTCCGGCCACGGCCTTGCTGGTGCGCCAGGATAGCAGTGGCAAAGCCACCATCGTCGCGTCCGACTTGCCTCATTTGGGCCCGGGCCAGGCTTGGCGGCGGCGCTTCAATTTGCGCGGGCCGACATCGCTGCTGTTCGAGATGACGCAAGCAGGCCAGATCGCGATCCGCACATCAGGCGTTGCGCTGCATGCCGACATCAGCCCGGTTCTGGTCGGCAATGCCCCGCGCGCCGATGGCCGCAATGCCGATCGTTTCGATCTTGACGCCGGCTATTATCTGCTGCGACTGCTGCCTGACAACAATGCCGTCGGCATCCTCGACCTTTCCTTCGGCACGCCGGGCCTCGTCCCACCGGTCCAACCCGCCGCTCCGGCACGCACCACTATTTCCTTTGGCATCCGCGAAGCCGAAAAGGCCACACGCTACCAGATCATCACCAATGCCGCGCCCGGTTTGCTGACGGGACCTCGTGCGGTGGCACTGCCCGCCGATCTGCAGGGGCGACCACTGGCGCTTTGGCAGCCCACCGATGCTTCGGCGTTGCGGGAGTCCTTGCCGGATCAGCCGATGTCCAATATTCCGGCGCCCGTGCCGCGGGCCAAAGGCGCCGCGAATGACGATGCGAACGCCCTGTCGCGGCCGGCGTCGGCAGCGGATCTGCAGATCGATATCCACGTGCCGCTCGGCGGAACGATCGCCGCCGTCGACATGCACAATACATCCGTCGCTTTTGCGACCAGCAACCAGCGCGTCGACGCAAAAGGCCGGACGTTGACCCTGCGCTTCCCCGCCCCTGCCGCTGCCCGGTCCATCGTCGTCAGCTGGCAGCCGGATGCTGCTGCGGCGCAGAAAATCGCACCGCAGACCCCCGCATCCCCGTTGATTGGCGGCCGAAGCCAGTTTCTCGATCTCGCCGAAAACGCACAGAAATCCTACCGGCTCGAGGTTGCCGAGGGCGGGCTTTACCGCATCGAAACCCTTGGGCGTTTGCAGACATCACTGAGCCTTGGCACATCATTCCTGCCGGGACTGGGGGAAGCTTCGGACAATGGCGGTGGCCACAATGCGCTGCTGCAAACCTATCTGCGCGCGGGGACCTATCAGATCGACGTCTCCGCCCAGAATTCCTCCGGCCATCTTGGCGTTTCCGTTACGCCGGCCTCGCTGTTGACCGCGGCAAGCCTGGTCGCCGATGGCACCAGCCGAGGGGCCCTCTCAGGCGGACGCGGCGCCATCGTGCCGATCGAGATCGCAACTGCAGGAACGTATCAGCTCGATCTCTATTCCCTTGGCGAAGACCTTACCGCGCGTCTCGAGGATGCGGAGGGATGGCCGCTCACCGCGCCAGGCCCGCTTTCCACGCTCAGTCAGGATTTCACCCCGGGGCACTATCGCCTGGTAATCCTGCCGCGCGACGTCGACACGCGGTTTGTCGCACGGCTAAGACCGGTCATCGACCCACCGCAGTTGCAGGGCCGCGGACCACACCCGCTGGCCTTCAATCAAGCCCAAGCATTTCAGTGGCGCGAGCCTCAGAGCAAAAGTGATGCACGCGTTGCCGATAGCTGGACGTTTGATCTCCTTGCCGATGCCGATGTCAGCATCGACCTGACCGAAGGCATGATCGGCGCTCTGTTTCGCGACGACAAGGACCAGATCGCCCGATTTGTCGCCGCTCCCCAATTCACCGGCACGTTGAAGGCCGGGCATTATCGCATTGATCTCATGAGCCTCGCCCATGATGACCGACTGGATTATCAGATTACCCTGAACACCCAGGATTTGCAGCCGGGCGAAGCACGCTTCGTCAACCTTCCCGCCGAGCTTTCCTTCAATGTCGACAAGGACCGTGTCGTCAGCCTCGGCACGTTCGGCCGCAGCGAAATCAAAGGCGTGCTGAAGGACGAGCATGGCACCGTCGTCGAACGCCTGACGGGGCGCAGCGATGATTGGAACATCGCGCTCTCCACCCTTCTGCCGGCTGGATCCTATACGCTGGCCCTTGAGCAGGCGGCAGCGTCGGGTACGGCCAGCAGCCAATCGGGTGATAGTTCCGACGATCAAGACACAGACTCCGGGGACGGTGAGCAGGAGCCAGGCGACGATCAGGCCGATGTTGGGGATCTCGAGGTTCAGTTTGCCCTGCCGCAGGAGCAGCCGCAGCCAGCACTCACCGAGAGCGGCACCACCGAGGTCAACGGCGCCTCCGTCTTTACGTTTCCCTTGCCGGCCAACACGAAGGATCAACTTGCGCTGGTCGTAGCCCAGTCCACCAGTGACCTGGTTCTCTCGGTCGAAAAACGAGACGCCGACGGCAGTTGGAAGCCGCAAGCCTTTGCCCGTGGCCGCACGCCGCTGATCGCCTGGCCGGCGTCTGAGGGAGATATCCAATGGCGCGCATCGGTTTGGACCCTTGATGGTGGAACAGCACCGATCAAAATCGCCGCGCGCAGCATTACCCGCGATATGCGCGAGCCCGGCGACATTGCCTTGGAGCCCGTGGCCATCGATGGCCTTGATCTCTCCCTGAACGTTGCTCTCGCACATGCCCCGTCGGCCGGTTTCGTCGACCTCGGCGCTGCTGCGGATCTGCTTGTCGGCGCAACTGCGGACCGTCCGCTCACGGCGGCCATGCCGGGACTTTTTGCTCCGCAATCGGATCGTTTATGGCTGGTCTCCCGCACTACGAGCCATGCGCAGGTAAACCCAGCACAGCCCAAAGCAGAAATCGCGCTGACGCTTGCGCCAGCGGATCAGGCAATTATCCCAGCCGCACCGCCTTTGCCGGGCAAAGTAAGATTGTGGCGCGCGGATTCGGCTTTTGGACAGCCGGGTCTGACGGCCGGACGCGGCATGGGCATCAGCCTCAACAGTGCGGTCGCCCTCTCCGATAATCAGGATCTGCATATCTGGAACGCCGCAAGCGACGACAGCCTGCAGCTGCGGCTTAAGCCGATCGATGCCGCCGAACTCGAGCCAGTGCAGCTGAATGGCACCTTGACGGCGACCATTCCAGCCTTCAGCGCGCGGCCGGTGAAGCTCGCACCGGGAGTGAAACGGCTCACCCTCGACCTGGCGCCGGGGATCGCCGTCGTCTCCGCCCCTTCAACCTCGCAATTGCTGAACGTCTGGTCCGGCGCGGCTCCGCTGTCGCGCAGCATTGCGACGTCGACCGAAGAGATCTGGCTCGTCAACCTGACGGGTGATGCCGGCTCGACGCGCATCAGCCTGTCACCGGGCCAAGCCGTTACGCTCAGCAATGATCAGATCAAGCGCCGGTTCTTCGGCACGGTCGGATCGGAAGAAATCGCGGTTGATGCCATGAAAGGAGATGTCCTGAACGTCTCCGGCGGCGCGGCGACCTTTATCGGGGCCGACGGCCGGGTCTTGCGTGGTGACAGGATTTCCGTGTCCGGACCCGGGCAACTGATTGTCGATCACGGTGCCGGTCTCTTAGCACTGTGGCTGGAACGGGGCGGCAAGTCGCCTTGGCCGACACCCGAACCAAAATCGATGACCCTGCCGCAGAGCGTGACGCTCGAGGGCGAGGCCATGGCCTTCCGCCTCGATCCGGCCCAACCGATGGTGCTTGACGTCAGCACCGACGCCCCGGTCATTGTCGGCCTGGAGCAAGAGGGTCACCGCGACCTGCAGCTGTTTCCGACGGGAGCGGAATTCCACCGCTATCTTGCGGCGGGCGAGGCGGTCCTGACGCTCTATTCCACGCATGAGGGCCCCTTGTCGGGCAGCCTGGATATGACGGCAACAGCGGTCGTCCCGGTGAATGACGGCATTGGAGCCCCGGTCGTGCTTGCACCCGGCGCGACAGCCTTGTTCGGCTTCGAGGTCAAGAAGAGCGGCAATATCGGTGTCGGCCTGCGTTCCGATCCGGACCTTGCCATCGGCCGACTGCTGGATGCCAAAGGCCAGGTGCTCGGCGACGGGGTCAATCAGCTGAAGCAGCTTGCCGCAGGATCTTACCTATTGGAAGCGCGCGCACCGGCGGACGCACCGGCGCTCATTGTCAGGCCATCGGTGGTTGGATTGTCACCACCGCCCGCAGGTCCGCCGCCCGAAATTATCAGCGATTATTTGCAGCGTGCCGGTTTGAAACCCACGGGATCGAAGTGAAACACCAATGAAAAAGATCGTATTTCTCATTGCCCTCGCTCTTGCGTCTTCAACGCTGATCGCAAGCGGTCATGCGCAGCAAGGCGCCGCCTCGCCGACACTGGATGTTCTGCAACGCGCCGACGGCGTCAAAATCGTGCCGGAGAGGTTCTTGCGCGCCTATGATCCCGTCACGATCTTCTTCCCTGCGGATACCGGCCCTGCAGCCGGCGGCCCGGAAGACTCGCCCGAGCGTTTTGTGACCATGGAACCGGCGGCTGCCGGCGCCTGGCAGTGGCTCGGCCCGCGCGCCCTGCAATTCCGGCCGGCCGACAAGTGGCAGCCGCTGTCGCGCCTCAAGGTAACGATGCTGGCGCATGACAAGGCCGCTGGTGGCGAGACGGAACTGATACCGCTGCTGCCAGTACCGGTATCCACGGCTCCGGCTGCAACCGATGATCCCATCAGCGAGCTTGACCAGATCACATTGACCTTTGCCGAACCCGTCGATGTCGCGGCGCTGAGCCGACTTCTGTCGATCGAGTTGCGTCCTGCGCCGGGCATTGGCGACGAAGGCGGTTTGATGCTGGGGGCGCAGGATTTCGATGTCCAGCCGCTTGAACGCAACAGCCGCAGCGACCAGCAATCCTATGTGGTGAAGCTGCATGCCAGCGTGCCCGATGGCCGCGTCGCCCTTCTGCGGTTGAAGCTTGCCGACACGCCCGACTTCAGCGATCAGACCTTCGAGTTGCGCGTGCGCACCGCCGTGCCCTTCACCATGATCAGTTCGGATTGCGGACGGGGCTTCGACGCCGCCACAAGCGATGACATCATGCGCTGCACATCCAATGCCACTGTCAGCGATGACAGCGCCGCAGTCGATGATGACGGCAACCCGCTCGACAATGCCGAGGCAGCGCCGGCCGATCGATCGGGTCGTGGCCTGATCTTCCGCTTTTCGAGCAATCCGCTGGCCGGGAAACAGTTTTCGGTCCGGGACGCCTTGCGCATTTCTCCACCGGTCGACGATTTGACGGCGGAAGCCAGCGACGGCCGTCTTTATATCAATGGCCGCTTTCTCACCGACAAGGTCTATACGCTTGATGTGACCGCCGGCGCCTTGGCGGATGACCGCGGCAGACCGCTGGCGACCGGCTTCGGCCAGAAATTCGCCTTCGCGCCGGAACAGTCCTCGCTCGTCTGGGATGCGTCGCAGGGCGTGGTCGAGCGCTTTGGCCCGCAACTCGTGCCGCTGCGCGGACGCGGCTACGACAGGGCCGATGTGCGCATCCATGCGATCGATCCGCTGTCACGCGATTTTTGGCCTTTCCCGCAATCCGGCCTCGATACGGACGACGACGAAGCACCGCCCTTGCCCGGCAAGGAGCCGCAGAAATGGGCCGACAGCGATGAGATTTCAGCCGATGCGATCCAGGCGCGCGTCAAGGCCCTGGGTTCGCCGGCGATATCCGAGTTCGTGGACCTGCCGATTCACAAGGGCGGCGTCGACACCAAATTCGGCCTGGATCTGAAATCCTTTTTTGCCCGGATTGCTGGGCCTGACCAGCCCGGCACCTATCTCGTCGGCCTGCGTGCGGTGGACAATCAAACCCGGCATTGGCTTCGTGTGCAGGTCACCGACCTGACCTTGAGCGCGGTGGAGGAACAGGACCGGGTGCGATTTGCCGTCACCTCGCTTGCCAAGGGTAATCCGATCAGCGGGGCGCAAATCCGCCTCGATGGTTTGCGCGACGGCAAATTCGTCACGCTGGCGACTGGGACGACAGATGCACAGGGCTTCTTTTCCTGGGAGCTGCAGCAGCGCGCCGACGCGAAGATCCGGCGCGTCATCGTGACGAAGGGGCTGGATACCCTGGTCGTCGACCCCGATCACGCGCCTGCCCAATATGCTGCGGACAACTGGACCAAGCCGTCGGCCGCCTGGCTGGATTGGACGACCAATCCGACGGACAGCCGCACCGAGCAGAGCCGCACCCTTTGCCACGTCTTCACCGAGCGACCGATCTACCGTCCGGAGGAGCCCGTGCATATCAAGGGCTATGTCCGCAGCTATCTCGGGGGCCACTTGACGCTGCCGACGCAAGGCGGCCAGATCGTGATTACCGGCCCTGACAAACAGGAGTGGCGCGTACCGGTGCGGCTGGACGCATTCGGCGGCTTTTACCACAAATTCGACGCCGAGACGCCGGCAACCGGGGATTACGAAGTTCATTTCGAGCCGGGCGACACGGCGGGGGCTACCGACCAGGATCAACCGGCGCAGACATCCGGTGAGGACGGGAATGCCGACGGCCAGGCGAGTGATAACGCGACCGATGATGCGCAGGCAGACGATAACCAGGCCGATACTGCTGAGAGTGCCGATAGCGACAGCAGCGCCGCGAGCCCGGCCGACAACACGGTCCAATGCGGCAGCATCTCCTTCAAGAAAGAGGCCTATCGCCTGCCGACTTTCGAAGTCGTGCTCAACAATCCGCAAACCGTACCGCTCGATTCCTCCTTCAACGTCGATCTGATCGCCCGCTATTTCGCCGGTGGACTGCTGGCGGATCGGCCGATCCGCTGGCGAGCCGTTCAGTATCCCTACAATTGGACACCACCTGGCCACGAGGGCTTCTTTTTTTCGACGGATTCCCGTTACTCCGGCGGCGATGAATTCAAATCCTCGCCGGCGCTCGAACGAGACGGCAGCACAGACGCCGGCGGCGCCTCGCGCATCAGCTTCGACACGACGATCGAGCCGACGGCGCAACCCCGCCGCTATATGATCGAGGCGACCGTTACCGGCGACGATGATCTGCAGGTGCGCAGCATCACTAACGTTTTTGCCGTCCCGCCCTTCGTGCTTGGCCTGAAGGTGCCGCGTTATGTGCCAAATCCCGGCGCCATCGAGCCTGAGATCCTGGCGGTCGACGGCAATGGCGAACCCGTCGCCGGGCTGGAGATGACGGCACGCCTGATCCATCGCAACTGGACGTCGACCCTGCAGGCGAGCGACTTCAGCCAGGGTTCGGCAAAATACGTCACGCAGGTCATGGACGACACCGTGCTGGAGCGCAAGATTACCAGCACTCGGGATATCCAGACCCTGGCGCTCGAGGCAAAGGACGCAGGCGTCTATGTTATTCAACTCGAGGCAAGCGACCGGATCGGCCGCCAGCAGCAGGTGAGCGTCGACTTCTTCGTCGGCGGCACCACGCCGGTTACCTGGGCACAGGCGCCCGCGCGCACCGCGGTCGTGACCACGGACAAGGACAGTTACATTCCCGGCGAAACCGCCAACCTGCTGATCCAGTCGCCCTTCCAGACAGCCCGCGCGCTCGCCGTCGTCGAAGAGCCAGAGGGAAAATTCCGCTATGATTGGGTCGATATCGCCGATGGATACGGCCATTATGCCGTGCCCGTCCGCAAGGAATATACACCGCAAATTCCCGTGCACTTCCTCATCCTGCGCGGCCGGCTGGAGACCAGCATCCCCTCGCCGAACGCACCCTTCGACCAGGGCAAGCCTGTAACGATCGCCGCGACGAAGGCGGTGACGGTGAAGCCGGTGAAGAACACCGTAAATCTCACCTTGGATTATCCGAAGAAGGCCCGCCCTGGTGACGAAGTGGAGGTCACGCTGCATCTGGCCGACGATAGCGGTCAGCCGATCGCGGGCGATGCCACTTTCTGGATGATCGACCAGGCCGTGCTGTCGCTCGCACCGGAACAGCCGCTGGATCCGCTGCCGAATTTTATCGTCAAGCGCCAATCCACCATGGCACTGCGCGACACCCGCAACATGGCCTTCGGCGTCATTCCGCTGGATGAGGTGCCGGGCGGTGACGAGCGGGAGGAATGGGGCACGGACAACAATATTTCCGTTCGCAAGAATTTTACGCCGGTCCCGATCTATCTTCCCGACGTGAAGATCGGCCCGGATGGCATCGCCAAGATCAAGGTGAAGCTGCCGGACTCGCTGACCGTATTCAAGCTGCGCGCCAAGGCCGTCAGCGGTCCCGACCGCTTCGGCTATGGCACCGGCGAAATGCTGATCCGGCAGGAAATAGTCGCCCAACCCGCCCTGCCCCGCTTCCTGCGGTATGGCGACCAATTCGAGGCAGGCATCATTGCCCGCATCGTCGAGGGTGGTGGCGGCGCCGGCGCTGCTTCCATTGCTTCCGACGGACTGACGCTGGAGGGCAGCAAGGACCTCTCCTTCGCCTGGGAGCAGAACAAGCCCGCTCACATCGGCGTTCTCGCTGAGGTGCCCGAGCCAAGGCCTGGCAAGGAGGACGTGCAGCTGCGTTTCGGGGTCGAGCGCGTCGCCGACCATGCCAGCGACGCCGTGGAAATCACGCTGCCTTTGAAGTCCGACCGTATCCCGACCAAGCACTACGAAATCGTCGAAATCCCGGCGGGCGGCTCGAAAACATTGCCGGCACCCCAGCAAGACGTGCGCCCCGGATCGTTTCAGCGTGCGATGACGCTAACCGCCGATCCGGCACTGGTGAAGCTGGTTGCCGGCCTCAACACTTTGGTGGAATCTCCCTATGGCCCCACCGAACAACGCATATCGCTCGCCTCCTCCGGCATCGCCTTCAAAAGTTTCGCCCCGATCCTGGCGGCAGCAAACCTTGACAAACGCATCGATGGCGATGTGCACAACACCGTGCTGGCAATCGGCCAGGCGGTCGACGCCGATGGCCTTGTCGGCTTCTGGCCGCACAGCAAGGGCAATGTCTCGCTGACGGCCTGGGCCTATTCTTTCCTGGTTGCGGCCGACAAGGTGGGCGTGCCCACCGACAAGGCTTTGTCGGATCGCCTTGCGAGCGTGCTGAAACTGTCGCTACGCTCGGATTATCCGCATCTGCTCAGCGGCGACGAGATTCGCGAGCGGGTCGAGGCTCTGACGGCTCTGGCCGAAGGCGGCAAGCTCGACCCGGCCTATACTGCCGAACTTGCCCGCTCGGCCGCGTTGATGCCGAATGTCAGCGTTGCCAGAATGACCGCGGCGGCAGCGGGTGCGCCCGATGCCGACCCACGCCTTGTCGGCGGTTTGGCCGACACGATGTGGTCGCGCGTTCGCATCCTCTCCCGCAATGGCCAGCTGGTTTATGACGGCCAAGCCGAGGATGGGGGCAGTCCGATCATCCTGCCTTCCGAAACCCGCAGTCTCGCCGAAATGGTGCGCGCCGCGGCTTTGACCTCGGAAACGGATCCGCGCTATCCGGCTTTGAAAAATGCCTTGCTGCAACTCGGCGGAGGCGACGGCTGGGGTTCGACCAATGCCACTTCGGCTGCGATCCGCGCGCTTGCCGCCGCCTGGCAAAGGCCGACGACGCCATTGCCGCTGACGCTGGCGCAGAACGGAAAGTTTCAAAACCTGACGCTTGACGCAAATGCTCCCGTGCTGCGACAAGTCAGCCTGGATCCGGGCGCCGTCACCATCCAGAATACCGGAACGACGACCGCTCTGGCGCTGGTGGAAACCACCTATCTATCTGCCGAAGCCGGCTACACCGCGCAGGCCGAAAGCCGGGGATTTGCCCTTACCCGCACGCTTTTCCGTGTCCCCGCGGGCAACGCGCCGCTGGAGAAGCTGGTTCCCGATGCTAAAGGTGCGATCCAGCTCAAGGTCGGCGATGTGCTCGAGGAAAGGATCGAACTGGTCGTCTCCGAAGATCGCACCCATGTCGCCCTTACCCTGCCGCTTGCAGCCGGGCTTGATCCGCTCAACCCCAACATCGCCACCGCGCCGGCTGAGGCGACACCGGCAGTCGCGCCGACCCTGCCGACCGATTGGATCTCCTATGGCGACGATCAGGTATTTTGTGCTTCCGACAGGCTGCCGAAGGGCAACTACACCTTTGCCTACCGGACGCGCGCCTTGATCCCCGGTTCCTACACGCAGCCCCAGGCCCTTGCCGAAACCATGTACCAAAAGGGCTTACGGGGAATGAGTGCTGCCATGCAAATCGTGGTGGCGAAGTGAGCCTTCACAATCGGGACAGATATCAGACGAGGAGCCAGCCAGCCGGGCAATGACACTCTTGAGAAGCCGCCGATCAACGCTTGTCCGTTTCTCCTCGCTGGTTCTCGCAGCCGGCGTCCTGGTCTATGGCTATCTCATCAATCAGCGCGCGCAGTTGATCGCGCCTGCGCCGACCTCGATACTTTATGATCGCGGCGGCGCGTTCCTCGCTCAGATCGGCCATGCCGACGGCGCAAGTGGGCGTATCGACTATGGCTATTGGCCGCTGGAGCAATTGCCCGACCGCGTCGTCAAGGCAACGCTTGCCCTCGAAGACAGGCGGTTCTACGACCATATCGGCATCGATCCCTACGCTGTCGGCCGCGCAGCCTGGCAAAATCTCGATGCCGTCGGCCGCCGCTCGGGCGCCTCGACCATTGCGATGCAAGTGGCGCGGATGCAGCAGCCGGAATCGCGCACGCTCATCCACAAGGCGCTTGAGGCCGGCACCGGCGTCCTCCTGACCCTGCGTTACGGCCGCGATGCGATGCTGGGGCAATATTTGCGGCTGGCGCCTTACGGCAATGGCAGCCACGGCATCGCCCATGCGGCGCGGCTCTATTTCGACAAGCCGGTCGCAGACTTGTCCTGGGCGGAAATCGCGCTGCTATCAGCGATCCCGCAGTCGCCGACCCGGATGAACCCGCTGCGGCCGCAGGGCTTGCGCCGGGCCATTCACCGCGGCCATCAAATGCTGGACGCGCTGGCGAAACAGAAAATCATCAGGGCTGACGAGGCAGAGATCGCCCATCATCAGCTCGATGAGATGCGGATGCCCGACATACCCCGCCGCCCGGATGCCCTGCACCTGATATTGCGCTATCATGACCTCATCGAGAACGGCCAGATAGCCCCTGCGTCCGCCAGCACGCCGCTGATCCACACGACGATCGACCTCACCCTGCAGGCCGACATTACTGGTCTCGCACGACAATATCTCGATCACTGGCGTTCTGCGGGCGCGCAGCAAGTCGGCGCCATGGTGGTGTCGCGCCAAACAGGCGAAGTCCTCGCCCAAGTGGGTTCGACCAACTATTACGGCAGGCATGCCGGCGCATTCGACTACACCCGGACACAGCGCTCGCCGGGCTCGACCCTCAAACCTTTCGTCTATGCGCTGGCCTTCGAGCGCGGCTTACTGAAGCCAACCGACATGTTGCTCGATCTGCCGGAAGGCGCGTCGGGCATCGGCGATGCGGATCGCGAATTCCTCGGCCCTATGCTGCCGCGCCAGGCACTGGCCAATTCGCGCAATGTTCCCGCCACCAATCTACTGCGCAGCATCGGTCTCGAGACGACGTTCCGCTTTTTGCGCGATCTCGGTCTGCACGACCTGGAAACCCCAGCCGATTATTTCGGCCTGTCGATGGCAATCGGCTCGCTGCCGACCCGCCTGGATAGGCTGATGCGGGCCTATGGGGCGCTCGCCAATGATGGCCAGATGCAGGATTTGCGCTGGGCGCGCGAGCAGCCACAGCCGCAATCCGTTAGGGTCATTTCGCTCGATACGGCCCGGTTGATTACCTCCTTCCTCTCCGATCCGCAGGCCCGGCTGCCGAGCTTCCATCGCTATGGCACGCTGGAATATCCATTCCCCGTCGCCATCAAGACCGGCACCTCCCAAGGCTATCGGGACGCCTGGGCGATCGCCTATTCGGAGAAGGTCATCGTCGGCGTTTGGATCGGACGGGGCGATGACGGCACGATGAGCCGGATGACCGGCGCCGGCAGTGCCGCCCGCCTCGTGCACGCGATCCTCGACAGGGTGCACGGCAATAAGCCGGGAGACATCGCCGACGCGCGTTTCCCGACGCCACCGGACCGCAAGCCGATGGAGGTCTGCGTCGTCAATGGACAGACGAATGACAACAGCTGCAGCCAGACGCTGGTCGAATGGTTAAAGCCCGACGAGATACCGAAGGTGGCTGCACGATCGCCTGGTCCGGACGCCACCCTCAAACCTGTGTCGATCAGTGCAACAGCCGAGAGGAGCAAGAATTCACTCGCCAACGCCGATGGCTCCAACTCGCAGATCCGTCTCGCCATCTCGACACCGGCTCGCAACAGTCAGATCTGGCGCAATCCGGAACAGCCGGCGGCATTCGACCGGCTGCCTCTGAAGGCCGATGTCCAACCGCATGTGCCGCAGATCGTCTGGTATGTCGACGGCCAGCCCTTCGCCGTCACCGACCCCGACAAGCCTGTCTTCTGGCCCATTCAGAGCGGAGAACACCGCTTCCAAATCCGCCTGCCCTACCGCGACGAAACCTCCGCAGTCGTCCCGGTGTATGTGCAATGAGGACGTCGCAGTGCCGCAATTGTACCGCGGTCGGCATATGGAACTGGAAATCCTTTGAACGAAGGGGGTCAGCAGCGGCCGCATAACCGCTTAGCCATCGTTCCTCATCGCGGCGCGGAGCACATCGTTGATGCGGTCCTGCCAGCCCGGGCCATCCTCCTGAAAATAAACGAGCACGTCGCTGTCGAGTTTCAGAGTGACCTGTTCCTTGACGTTCGGCAGCGCCGGCCGCTCGACGGGCGGTGCGGCGGCCACCTTTTTGGCCGGCCTGAACAAGGCTTCCGCGGCATCAAGCGCATTGACGGGGCGGCGTGGAGTTTTGGTCACGGTTCTCTCCAATGGTTCGCTCATTTCTGCGGTCACGGTCTTATCATGGGATTGATCGTCCGCCAGGACGCTTCTGGGGTCGTTAACTGCTCCCGTCATTCCAACGAGACCCATTTTGCAAAGCGGCCGCTCCTTCAGCAGTGCGTCGTACCGATCACGAATCTCATTTAACGAATAGAGGGAACGAAATCCAGACGACTTGGTTTGGCCTTGGAAAGCGGCGCCTGGTTTCCGGAGCCGCACCATGTGTAGCCGAGGAGCCTGTTGTGAATGTTCTAAGTTTCAGCAGAAAAAACATTGGTGATGGTCCTGATGCTGGTTTCGTGACCAACGGACGTTGATGACCGCCGGCTCTACAGCTTTGCCCTGCAATACGATATGGACGGCAAGAGCTGGCGACCGAGATCTGAGACGATATGCGGCCAGCTCTACGGCGAGGTGGAAGCGTAAGTATCCCCCGGCAAAGCCGGGGGCTTTAATATGTGAGCCGCTCAAAGCGTCGGGATGCGGACGCTGACGCGGCCCCGGTTTCAATGCGTCACCTGGAGGTGGCCGTTCAACGCCACAGGTTCAATTGCTCAAGCCTGTGGTCGTCCTTCTCTTGGTTGCGGATAATCGCGGATTGTCTCCTCATCACGACCGACAGTCGACACGACGTACCCACGCACCCAAAAGTGCTACCCGGTAAAGCCGCGCTTTCTCTCACCGTAGACCCGCCCAAGGTGGATGGCACTCTTGCCCTTCATGTATCCCACAACCTGACTAATATTACTGGATCAACCATCGCGATGGATCGTCATCGATAGAGGATGGCTTGTGGCAAAGTTTGAGTTGACCGTTTTCGATGGCGAGGCGACACTTGCAATCGACAGCAAGGCAGGAGGAAAAATAATGGACGAGCCAGAGCGCTGGCGCGACATGGCAAGCGCACCGAAGGACGGCAGTCGGATTCTCGTCACGATCCGTCAGTCCGAACAGGGGCCGGCAGAAGTTGACCTCGCATATTGGTCGAATGGCGATCATTTCGGTGCAGAAGGCTGGCGCGCCTCTGATTCCTCACCTGGCCGCATCATCGAATATGCCGCGCCGGAACTGAAGTGCTGGATGCCGATGCCCTCTGCCAATCTCAATCGCACCTCGATGCCCGCACCCTGGGAAGGCGAGGACGCTCAGCAGCTCGACGGGTCAGGAATTTAAGAACTCGCGCCAAGAGCGTTGTTCACAAGGCCATAGTTCGGCGTCGACCGTCGCAACAATATCAGCGGCCCTTCGGCGGTTGAGAGACAACCTGCAGCCGGAGTTCGCCTGTTTAAAAAAATCTTGATGTGCTGCGGCGCGTAACCCCCTACAGGTTCTTCCTCCGGATTGTCTTGTTGCCGCGCGGTCCAGTTTCCTGTGGCGAGTTCTTCACATTCTCGTCGAATAGCGCCCGCCATCGGGACAATCGATCACGAGACAAAGCTCCGGCATCCACGGCCGACAGCACTGCGCAGCCAGGTTCGTGCTGGTGGCTACAGTTCCGGAACCGGCAATTTGGCGCCAGCTCGGTTATTTCTGAATATAATGCGTCGATACCATCGGCAGCGTCGCTCACCTGGAGGGTACGCATTCCAGGCGTATCGATGACCCATCCACCCCCTGCAATTGGGTGGATTGAGCGTGCTGTTGTCGTATGGCTGCCCTTGGCATCATGCTCTCGAATGCCGCCAGTCTTTTGAGACTGGTCACCGCGTAGTCCTGCCAAAGCATTGACTAACGTCGATTTACCGACCCCGGAGGAGCCGACGAGCGCAATCGTCTGCCCGGGCTGACACCACGGTGCGAGAGCGGCCGCGGCATCTATAGATCGCGCGTCCAGTACCACGACGGGCAGATCGCGTTGCAGCGCCGCTGCGTCGCGCCGATAGATAGGTACGTCGTCGGTGGTATCCGCTTTTGTGAGGACGATTACGGGCGCCGTTCCTGCCTGATTGGCGAGTGCGATGTAGCGTTCCAATCTGGCCACGTTGAAGTCCAAATTGCAGGACGTGACGATCAATAATGTATCGACATTGGAAGCACCGAGCTGGTAGGTAGCTCGGCCTTCGGTCCGGCGCTGCAGCAACGTTCTGCGCTCCAGACGCCGAACCAACGCATGATCGTGCGGCTCGACCAGCACCCAGTCGCCCACGGCGAACTCGCCGGTGTTGATTTGATGCGATATCTTCAGCTTCGCTAGACCCGTTGGCGAGACAATGCTCAGACGACTACGGTGAACCTCGGCAATGCGCCGTGGGACGAGATCGCTCTCTGCTGATGTCAGCTGATCCGAAAAGAATTCAGACCATCCCTGCGATTTGAGGAATGCAGATTCGCTTTCAAGGTTCAAAGACCAGGTAGTGGGTGCTGTGTCGCGTTCGATGGGCTAACTCCGTCCTGTAGAAATCGGCGGTTTCAGTTAGGGGGCAAGTATCACATTTTCCGGCTTTGTGCTGATCATGCGTGCATGAACGCTGCGGGCGGCAGCTTGTCCGCTCCCCTATCAGGACTTGCGAAACGCGCTGAGGTATAAGGCTGCCCAATTGAGGAGGCTGTGGTGCGACAAGCGAGCTTGAGCTGGCGCGATTTTGAATCCAAAGGACGTCGAAGCGCAAGCGGCACGCATCTGCTCGGGTTATGAGGTGAGGTAAGCTGGAGCTCTGTTACGCGAAGCGCATCGCTGTTTTCGCGCGCGCCTTTGCAGCAACTTCCTCTCGATCGCGAGGGGGTTGGAAGGTCTCAAGCGAACTGAGCAGCTCGTGGGCGCATTTCGTGATCGCAATGACCGCCTGCTCGAACGCCGCCTCATTGCGTTTCGACGGCTTGGTGGTTCCGCTCAACTTGCGCACGAACTGAAGCGCGGCGTCATGGACCTCCTCGTCCGTAGCTGGCGGATCGAAATTGAATAGGGGTTTGATATTTCGGCACATGGCTTTCTCCCGATCGCCTCTCTCTTCCACCGAGAAGAGGATTGCTTCATATAAAGTAGTCGCGTGAGCGTGATTTACAAACGGACCGCTTCGCCGCGGTCGGGTCCACGCACCGCGGAAGCAGCGTCCCCGCTTCGGGGTTGTCCCCGTGACTTTGGCGTTGTCAGAGCATGATGCCGAAAAGTGTGAGCGGTTTTCTCATAACATCATGCTCTAACTCTTTAATGTAGAACAGGATTCAGATTTTAGGCCGACCCGGTCTAAAATCATCCTATGGCGGCCTCGCATTGCCAGTCGAAAGTGCCGAAAAGACGTTGATATTGAACCAGTGCTCCCAATCAATCAGGCGGGCATCAATCGCTTTTCAGTCTTAGCGTCGAACAGATGCAGCTTGCTGAGGTCAGGGGCAAGGCCGAGCTTATCACCCGCACGGAGTTCAAGGCGCTCCCTCACCGTCACAACGAGGTTATCGGCACCGAGCTTGGCGGTGACCTGGATCTCGGCTCCGGTCGGCTCGACAAGGGCGACTTCAGCCGTCACGGGACCTTGTCCGATCGTCAGGTGCTCAGGCCGGATGCCATAGGTGATTGCGGCGCCGCGCGCCAATGTTGTCCCTTCGGGCAATGGCAGCCTTCCACCGCCATCCGCGACGAATTCAACCGGTCCCGACCTGCTGACCTGCCCGTGAATGAGGTTCATCCCCGGAGACCCGATGAACCCTGCTACGAACAGGTTCGCCGGCTGGTCGTAGAGATCGAGAGGGGAGCCTATCTGCTCTACGAAGCCGTCCCGCATCACGACGATGCGATCGGCCATCGTCATTGCCTCGATTTGGTCGTGAGTGACGTAAATTGTTGTTGTCTTCAGTCGCTGGTGCAGTTGCTTGATTTCGGAGCGCATCTGAACGCGCAGCTTCGCGTCCAGATTGGATAATGGCTCGTCGAATAGAAAGACCTGCGGATTACGCACGATCGCACGGCCCATCGCCACACGCTGGCGCTGGCCGCCCGATAGATTTCTCGGATATCTGCCGAGGAGATGCTCGAGCCCAAGGATTTGGGCAGCCTCCCGAACACGCTGCTTCGTCTGCTCTTTGGGAGCTCTCGCCAGCTTCAGCGAAAATCCCATATTCGCCTCGACCGTCAGATGCGGGTAAAGCGCGTAGGACTGGAAGACCATGGCAATGTCGCGCTCTTTCGGTGCGACGTTGTTCACGACCTTGCTGCCGATCGAAATTCTGCCGTCGGAAATCTCTTCGAGGCCGGCGATCATTCGCAACAATGTCGACTTTCCGCAGCCGGAAGGGCCGACGAGGATCACGAATTCCCCGTCGTCGATATGAATATTCACCCCATGCAGGACTTCGAAGTGACCGTAGCTCTTACGGGCATTCGCCACACTTACTGACGCCATGATTTTCTCCGGCTGGATGTTCGTAGTTCGACGAGCAGCCTTTAGTCCTTTGTTTTTATGCATGTCGTTATCCCGGAACCGCTGCACACTTCCGGGCGACATGCTTTAAGCGGCTGCAAACTGCTCATTGCATTGCGGTCGCGGCAGAATAGGGAGCCAAGGCCGCGTCGATGGCTGAAAGACAGAGTTTTCGGGCATTGGGATCGACCCGCTTTGACACCACGTCCGGATATAACCGCCCGAGATACTGGCTGATCAATGTCTCGGGAATGGCGTCCGGGAGCCGGTTGAACAATGCGTCGACTGCCGCGGCTGCCCTTGGATCAGGCCAGTAGTAGCGAATACGATCGCTATAGCTGAAATGCCGCTGCAGGCGCTCTTCATCGGGGCTGCCGCTATAGTGCCCTGCCCAGTGCGCCGGTTGCTCCACCATCATTGTTTCCATGGTCGCGGCCAGTCCGGTTCCCGGTGTCGTTCCGGCGAGGATGCCGGCAATCGCATCGAGACCGTAGAGGGCCTCGCGAAGCGCGAACGTCAGCCCGGGTCCTACCTTGAGAATGGCAAAGCCGCCGTCGACCAGAGCGGACAAAGCGCTGGTCGGCTGGTAGTCCGTGGAATGCGCTTCGAAAACCAGCCCCGGCATTTCGTCCAGCGACTGAATAAGACTGGTCGCTCGTTCGGGCTTGTAAAGGACCACGTTCGTGTTGCCGAATTCGACGCCCGGCTGAACCACGATACCGATCACCCGATCCATTGCCGAAGCCAAACCAGCTTGGGAAAATGATGTCTGATGGACCGCCAGTGTCCTCACTGCCGCATCGGCACGGGTGATGTCGATTTCTTCGAGTGCGTGAGTTGCACCGCCGGGAGGCGGCACCTCGGTCCCGATGATATACACCGGCGGGCGCCGGCCGCAGCGATGAGCGGCCTCTTCGGCAGCTTTTGCCAGTTGCGCGGCGCGGACGGCGGTGATCTCGTCGTCAAGTGCAGCCGGTTCGCCGGCGCAGCCCATGGAAGTGTCGAGATGCAGCTTCTCAAACCCGGCTTCCACATAGGCTGTGACCATGGCCGAGGCGCGCGCCATTGCTTCCTGCGCCGACAGCTTCCTCCATGGGTTCGGACCAAGATGATCGCCGCCCAGGATGACGCGTTCGGCTGGAAAACCAACGGCCGTGGCGACGTTTTCGATGAAGCGGCGAAAGTCCGGTGGCGTCATCCCGGTATAGCCGCCTTCCTGATTGACCTGATTGCAGGTGGCTTCGATGAGGACTGGCCGATCCTCCGCGGCGGCGCGGCGGAGCGTGGCCTCGATTACCAGAGGATGCGCTGAGCAGACCGAGGTGATCCCGCGTGGACAGGCGAGATTTCTCGCGCCGAAAAGCTTTCGAAGCGCGGTCTGCCGGTTCTCTTCGATCTGCGTCATGCCAGCTTCACGACCTTGGTCAGGTGGCGGGGAGATACCGTATCGATCTGCCGAGCCTGAGCGGCGCGCTCGCCGAGGACCTGCAGCGCGGGAAGGACGACCAGACCCGCGAGCGAAAGATCGACATCCACCGCGAGCTCCACATCGCCGGGGCCGCCGAGGCCAATGACGACGGCGCCCTTCTCTTTCAATTCGCCAACCAGCTTTATTTCCGCCTCTCTCTGGTCGGAGCTGTAGAGCATCACCACCGCCGTTTTTCGGTCGACGAGGCTGATCGGCCCGTGACGGTACTCCAGGGGGTGGAAGGCTTGCGTCATGATCTGGCTCATTTCCATGAGCTTCAGGGCGCCTTCCAGGGCGATGCCGAACAGCGGACCTCCGCCAAGAAACACGAAGTGGGTTCTGTCTGCGATGATGCCGGGAAGCGCATGATCGAGAGCGCCGGCGAGCTTGCGGGCGGAACCGACAACGGAGCCCGGCACATGCCGCCCGATCATCTGCAGTCCAAGAAGGACCATCAGGCTTGCCGAAACCGTCATGACGATGCCTTCGTCGGGATGGGTTTCGGCAGAAACCAGCCGATCACAGTTTTTGGCAAGAGAGCTTTCTGGTTCGACGGTTAGAGCAGTGACGAACGCGCCGGCGGCACGGCTCGCTTTCGCGGCAGCAACTGTCTCCGTCGTCTCACCGCTCCGCGAAAGCGCCACTACATGCGTGTCACGCCACTCGGACCAGAATGCCGAGGGCCGGTTTTGCCATTCGGCGCCAGGGACTGCAATCGCCCTTCGCCCGGCCATATTGGAATAGGCCGCAAGCGAGAGCGCGAGATTGAAGGAAGTGCCGCAGCCTACGAAGACGAGTAGCTTGAAGCGGTCATCGGCGGGGTTAACGCCAATGGCCTTTTCCCAATAGGGAAATTGCTCGAAAATAACCTTTTCGGTCGTATTCATGAAGTCTCCGATTATTTGACCGAACCAGCCAGCAGGCCGCTGACGAGGTAACGGTTGAGAAAAATGACGACGAGGGCGGGGATGACGATCGCGATCGAGCCGCTGGCCGTGATCAGGCCGTAATCGATGAAGTTCTTCGTCACGAATTCCGGGATGAGCACTGTCAAGGGCTTGGTCGCCTGCGGCGAGAAGATGAGCGGGACAAGGTATTGTCCCCAGGCCCCCAGGAAGGTCAGGATCGCCGCTGCCGTCAGCCCGGGTCCGGCGAGCGGCAGGACGATGTTGAAGAAGATGTAAAGCCTGCCGGCGCCATCGAGCTGCGCTGCTTCCTCCAGCGCGATCGGAAGAGCTTCGAAGACACTTCTAAGCAGCCAGAGCGAAAGCGGTAGGAATGCCGAAACATAAATCAGCGCGACGCCGACATAGGTGTCGACGAGATGCAGCTTGATCATGATCTGGTAGAGCGGGATCAGCACCGCGTAAGCGGGAATGGCGAGCGTCGCAACGACGGCAACGAAGAGTGTTTTCCTGCCGGGGAACTGAAGCCGCGTGAAGGCGTAAGCTCCGAGCGCGGATATTGCGACGCAGAACAGCGTCGCTGCGACGGAGGTCACGATGCTGTTCAGCAAAGCGGCGCGAAACTGCTTGAAGACCTCCACCCCTCCGATCCGCGCAATGTTGATGCCGAACAACCGCGAATAGTGATCCAGCGTAAAGTGCTGCGGAAAAAAGTTGATAGGGCGGACCGAGAAGTCTTCGCTTGGCGTGACCGAACTCGCAATGGTCCAGTAGATCGGCCCCAAAGACCAGATCAACAGCACGAGGACACCGACCCAGATCATCATTCGATAGGCAAGAGTGGCTTTCATCAGTCGAACCGTGTGTTGCGGTAAACGCGAAGGACGTAGACGAGCGAGATCAGCAGAGAGACGAGCGTGATCACCACCGACAGCGCCATTCCGTAGGAAAAGCGGAGGTTCTGGAACGTTTCCAGGTAGATCTGGACCAGCACCGGCCTGGTCTCGAGGCTGGCACCTGCCAGGACCCAAGCTTCATCGAAGAGGTTGAAGGCGTTTACCGTTGCGTTCGTCATCGCGACCGCGATCGCGCTGCGAACGAGGGGAAGGGTTACCCATCCAAACATCTGGACGCGGGTGGCGCCATCGATCCGCGCGGCCTCGTAGAGATGCGTCGGTATGCTCTGCATTGCGGCGAGAACAATCACGATCGTGAGCGGCATCATTCGCCAGACGTGTACGATCGTCACGGCGACAATTGCGCTGGTGCGATCGTTGAACCAGACATGATTTTCAAATGCGAGCCCGAGCGCGGAGAGAATGCCGTTCAACAGGCCCGCGCCAGGTTGGTAAATCCAAAGCCAGATGACCGAGTTCACGACGCCGGGCAGCGCCCAGGGCAGGATCACCGCAGCCAGAAGCCACTGACGCCCGACCTTGATCTGATTGATGAGCGCGGCCGCAAGAACGCCGAACACGGTTTCTGCAGTGACCGCCAGAACGACGTACATGAGCGTGTTGGTCCAGGTCGTCGCGAGCTGGCCATCGGAGAGCATCCGGCTGTAATTTTCGAGACCGACGAAGGGAGTGCCAGCCTGCATGGGATTGACCCTGTGCAGACTGTCCCAGACCGTTCGCCCCATCGGGTAGAAGACCAACGCCGCCATCGTGATGACGATCGGCGAGACCAGCAGAAGCCCAAGCGTGGTGTCGGCATTGAAGCCGACACCACGCTTGCTCGGCAGACCCTCGGACGCGAAGGCAGTCATTGCGCCATCGCCTGCTTGGCAGCCGCAGCCATCGCCTCCACCGCTTGATCGACGCTCATCTGGCTTTTAGCCGCACTGTTGATCGCCGTATTCACACCACTCGAGAACTGGGGATACCAAGGCGGGGTGCCTTGCGGGAAAAGAGGCTCGACGGTCTTGGACTGCGCCACCAGAACATCGCCGCTATTCAGCTTGCCGGCGTCGTTCAGTTCGGAGAGTGCGGAAGTCCGGGTTGGCAGGAAGCCGTTTGCGGCATTCTTCTTTTGGAAATCCCTGCTCGTAAACCACTTCACGAAGGCGATCGCCGCCTCTTTGTTCGGAGAGACGTTCGGTATGGCAAGGGCCTCGGGAAGACCGAAGCTGCGCGTTTCGCCGCTCGCAGTCGGCACCAGAATGGCTTCTACCTGACCGGCGACCTTCGACTGCTTGGGATCGTTCATCTGGCCGAGACGTCCGGGCTCGCCAGAGATCATGATACTGGTGATGCCCTGCCCGAACATGCTTTCGTTGATCTGGCTGTCCTTGAGGCCGGTGGATGCCGGGTCGACAAGCCCCTCCTTGAGAAGCATGAGTTCGAAAGCGAGCGCCTTATAACCAGCCGAGTCCGGAGACGTGAAGAGCGGGTTGAAATCCTTGTCGAAAAGCTCACCGCCGAAGGCCTTCGTCAATAGATACCAGCTCGTCGAAGCACCCTCCGTTGCCGAAAGCGGCAGGCCGATCGGATACTGGGCGATGCCCTTTTCCTTAATTTTCTTGGCGGCGGCGACGAGGTCGTCCAGTGTCTTGGGCATTTCCGACACACCAGCATCGGCAAAATGCTTCTTGTTGACCAACATGACTCGGAAGTCGTTCGTATAGGGAATGCCGAGAAGCTTCCCATCGACGGTGAAGATCTTCGCCACACCGATATCCTTGAGAGTATCGGCATCGATCACATCATCCAGCGGCAGGAACCAGCCCGCCGCACTGAACTGCCCTGTCCATGACCAGTCGAATTCGGTAACGTCGGCCGGCGCGGTGCCCGCGACCAGAGCCGTCACCAGCTTGGGCCGGATATCGTCCCAGGAGAGCGTCTGTAGGTCGACATGGATGCCAGTCTCTGCTTCGAAGTCCGCCGCAATGGTCGGACCCTGGGGTGACGGCATCAACACCGTGATCGACTGGCCGGCGAGCGGTTTTGCGTCGTCCGCCAAAGCGGGCACGGCAAAGACCAAGGCCGCTGAACCAAGTAGTCGCAAGACAAATTTGTGCATGTTCCCATCCTTCATTGTTCTTGATGCTCGGTTTAAGTCGCGTGCGCGCCAAGGCTCTGAGCAGTGGCCGCGATTTGCCCGAACCAGCTCTCGTCCAAGGGCCAGTCGAGAAGTTGGGCAGCAGCCAGAAGGGCGCCACCAATGGGGGGAAGTTTCGGTGGCGCCGGAGGCTTTCCAATCCTCCGCTCGAGTGCTCCCAAAAGGAGCCGGCTGGAGAAGGTGCCGCCCGCATAAGTCCAATCGGCATTGGCATCGCAATGCCCGGAAATCGCACGGTGATGCTTTGAGAGTTCATCGGCTGCCTGCTCCAGCAATCCTATGGCTCCCGCGTCGCCATCGCACCCGACCCGATCCACGAGAGCTGAAATCGCTGCGATCTCCGCCCTTGGGTTTAAAAGCGCGCTTGCCCAGTCGCCGAGCCCGTTCATGGGATCGAGAGGATTGATGCCGAGGTGGTCGAACAGGGCCGTCGCCAGAGCGGTCGCGGCAGCGCGACCGTCCAGGCCTTGGCTGATGAGGTTGAGCGCCCTCTGCCCGATCCAGTGACTGCTTCCTTCGTCGCCGATCAGATCGCCCCAGCCGCCGATGCGTGCCGAACTTCCCGCCGCGTTGCGCGCCCAGGCCATCGAACCCGTACCGGAGAGAATGAGAATGCCGGGCTTGCCGCCAAAGGCGCCAAGATGTGCCGCATCGACGTCATTGAGAACTTGGCGGAGAGCATTCGGGAAGCCGCGCTGGATCGCATCGCGTTGCAAGGCCGACAGGCGTGCGACCTCGCCATAGGCGGGAAGCCCCGCGGCGACCGCCATCAATTTTGGCTCATTGTGGAAAGGCAGCAGATGCTGCTCCAGCTCTTCCAGCCAGTTCGGATTGTCCATCGGATTGACGCCGCGGCCGCGGGCGCTGCGCAGGATTCGACCACTCCGATCTGCGAGGGCGACGAAAACCTTGCTTCCGCCCCCGTCAATACCGAGGATCAGCTCGTCGCTCATTCCTTGGCCCCCAGCTCTGCGATCGTCGCGTCGACGCCGAAATTAGCCAGTTCCTCGCGCCAATGGCGCGGGAGTGCGGAATCGGTGATAACCTTTGCAGTGTTGAGCGGCGCCACCTTGTAGGTCGCCATCATTCCGAATTTCGATGAGTCGGCCAGGACGAAGCGATTTGCCGATCGAGCCAGCATACGTCGATTGAGGCTGGCTTCCGCGCTATCGACGCTATAGATGGCGCCGTCGGGACTGATGGCGCTTGCGCCAAGAAAGAGCTGGTCGAACCAGATCGTCTCGATCATCGCCTCCGCCTGTGGCCCGACCAATGATGCGTTTTCGCTGCGCAGCTGGCCGCCGAGAAGCACCACTTCGAGGTTTGGAATGTTCAGGAATTCCTGCGCCACCGTCAGGCCGTTCGTGAATATCCTGAGCGGAATCGGGTTGATCCTGATGAGGCGGGCGAGCTGCAGGACGGTGGTGCCGGCATCGAGGAAGATTGCCGTGCGCGGATGCAGCAATTCATAGGCAGCAGTGGCAATGGCACGCTTGGCCGATAAATGGCGCTTTTCGCGCTCCTGAAACGCGACCTCGACCGACGACCCATCCGCAATGCGGGCTCCGCCATGCACACGATCAATCGCCCCCTCCTGCTCAAGAATCTGAAGGTCTCTGCGTACGGTGGCGAGCGACGCCCCGATCGCGTCGGCAAGCGCCTGGATCGTGGAAAAGCCGTTCGCGTAGAGGTGGCTGCGGATGGCATCCAGACGATCGACCTTCACTCCGCCTGCCTGATTCACCGAAAAGCTCCTCCAACAATGTTCGCCATATCGATCACATTTCCACTCAAATAGATCATAGTCAATCATAATATTGGTGTTTTTTGATTTTTTTCCTCACTGACCAAGAAACGCGCCGCGGATGCCGCGGCGCGTTTTAGGGAACGGCGATGTTGCTGATGTCACTGATACTGAGGCAGGAGATCGCCGTGAGCGTCGATAAGATCGTCGACCATGCTCCAGATTTGGTCGGGCGAGAGTTCTGCGGAGGTATGAGGATCCAGCAGAGCGGCCTGATAAATGCGCTCGCGGCTCTTTGTGAGGGCAGCCTCAACGGTCAACCGCTGCACGGAAATACTCAGATTCATGACAGCCGCCAGCTGGGACGGAATCCGTCCAATGCGAACCGGTTGGACGCCGTTTCTGTCGACGTGGCAGGGCACTTCCACGATGCAGTCCGCAGGCAGGTTCTCGATCAGGCCATTGTTTGCAACATTGCCGTAGATCAAGGCCGGGGTGCCGGTTACCGCAGCATGGATGATGCCGGCAGCATATTCGTTGCTGCGACAAACCTCGATCGGTCTCTCGCCTTCCAGCTCCTGCCGCAGGGCACGCCATTCGCCTATCTGCACATCGCAGCGGCGGAGGTATTCGTCCAACGGGATGTTGAGCCGGTCGATCAGGTCGTTTCGACCCTCCTTGATGTACCAGGAGGTATATTCGGAGAAATGCTCGCTGGACTCGGTGACGAAGTGGCCAAGGCGCTGGAGCACGTCGAAGCGTACGCGGTCATCGACCGGAACACGACCCTCGACCGCCAGCGCTTTCAATCGCGGATAAAGGTCTTCCCGGCGGCCGTCGCGATGAACTTTCTCGTATTTCAGGAAGAAGGCGACGTGATTGATACCGGCGGACACGTAATTGACGTCGGCAACGTCTTCGTCCAGGCATTTTGCAAGATGGGCGGCAGTGTGTTGAACGCTGTGACACAGGCCGACCGTGCGGATTTCCGGCGCCAGTTCGTTGATCGCCCAGCAATTGATGGCCATCGGGTTGACGTATTGCATCAGCAGCGCTTGCGGGCACACATCTTGCATATCCCGGCAGATCGCTTCCAATACCGGGATCGTGCGCAAGCCGCGGAAAATGCCGCCGATGCCGAGAGTGTCGGCAATCGTTTGACGCAAGCCGTATTTCTTCGGAACGTCAAAGTCCGTCACCGTCGCCGGCTTATAACCGCCGACCTGCATCATGAGGATGACGAAGTCCGACCCGCGAAGAGCGTCGCGCCGGTCCAAAGTGGCTTCAATCTTGACGCTTGAACGCCCCAGGGCCTCGCAAATCCGGCGAGCAACGATTTCGGATGTCTTTAGCCGCTCCGGGTCGATATCGAACAGGCTGATGACGTAAGCCCCCTGCGTTTGCGAGGACAAGACATCTCCCAGAATGTTCTGCGCAAATACGGTGCTACCGGCGCCCACCAGGCAAATCTTCGGCATTGCAATCTCCCTATCGGTTATGATTGCTTAGTGCTCCTTCTGAATCAGAATTTCCTCCTGCTATCCGACTAATAATTCCGGGATTCGAGTCGAAGCCAGAAAATGAAACGGAATCACGATCGCGCCGAATGGATTGCATCGAGAGATGCATTCCTGATCGAGCGTCACATGGCCGATGCGATGGCAGCGCCGCACTGGCACGACCACGTCGAGTTGAACCTGTTGATGGAAGGCCAGATGACCTACCTGTTCAACGGCAGACAGGAACAGGTAGAGGCCGGGCGGCTGGTTCTGTTCTGGGCGGCGATCCCGCACCAGACGATCGCCGTTACCGAAAACGCGCCTTTGGTGTGCGCTTATCTTCCCCTCGTCGATTTCCTTGCCCTGCCGGTAGACAGAGGGGCCAGGCAATTGATCATGCAGGGCCGCTTCCTGACGCAGGGACCTCAGGAAAACCCGGATGTTTCGATGTTTGCACGCTGGGAAAGGGAATGGCAGTCAGGGAGTAAGGCAAGGCGCAAATTGATCGTGGATGAGGTGCGCCTGCGCATAAGACGCCTGATCCTGGACAATGCTAAAATCGAGACCGTGCCGACCCAATTGTTTCCGGCGCCTATGGCCGGCCACGCGGTGGGATACGTCGAGGGGCTCATCGACCTGATCAATATGCACTATGCAAACCCGATCAGCATCCCCGAGCTCGCGAAGCGCGCAAATATCCACCCGAGCACGGCCAACAGTGCTTTCCGCAAGGTGTTGGGAATATCGGTCAACGAGTATTTGATCCGATATCGGATGGCGCGGGCGATGCAGCTTCTGACCGACACCGACGCTCCCATCCTGCAGATCGGCTTTGACTGCGGCTTTGGCTCCAGTAGTCGCTTCTACGAGATATTCAAGGGGCGAACGGGGACCACTCCGCGTCATTTCCGCGAATCGGTGAGCGGGATGAACCCTTTGGCAGGCTGAATTTGTCGGAAGCGCAACGTCTTCCGCAAGAAGTGCACCTCTGAAATTACGATGTGTTCCCAAGGCGCCCAGCTGAGGCCCGGATGCGGATAAAAATGCTGGGGTCTTGAACGATACGAAGCTCGACGTTCAAGATGATTTTGGTGAAGACCAAGGATTGATCACCTTCAGCCCGGCGGCCTCGAAAGGGCTCGTGTCGCGCGTCGCGACCGCGAGACCGTGCGCCGCTGCCGTGGCCGCAATATATCCATCAGCTTTGCCGATCGCTTTCCCGGACAGCCGAGCACGCGCCATGAGGTCTGAATAAAACTGCGAGGTGGTGACGCCGAAGGGTAGAATGCGCTCGACAAAATGCAGAAGCACTTCGCGCTCCAGGCGATCGTGAAGGATAGCCTGCCGTTTGCCTGGGGGCATGGAAGCAATCCCAAAACGAAGTTCGGCAATTGTTATGGTAGAAAGGAACAGTGTCTCGATTGCTTGTGCGTCCAACCAAGCGATCACTGCCACGTCGGGAACCGATCTCCACGGCTCTGATATGACGTTGGTGTCCAGCAATATCATTCGAACGTCATCGGCTCCGCAGGTGCCTTATCGCGACCCTGCTGCAGGGCTCCAACATCATCGTCGGAAAGCTCGGCATCCCGACCTATCGCCGCAAGTAAAGAGCCGAGTTTCACGCGCTCAGATGGACGAACGGCAGCCTCGAGGATGTCACGGATTTCAGCCTCGGTGCTTCTGCCATGATGAGCTGCTCGCACCCGCAGGGCGCGATGTGTCTCATCCGAGAGATTGCGAATGGTGACCGCTGGCATTGATATCATCCAACCAAACGTGATTTCGTTGATATCAAATTATGCCGGATGATTTCTCTTTTCAAGTGGATTCAGAAGCATCGAAATAACTTCAGTGTTATCAGATCAAGCGAGACCTGAATTGATGAAAGACACCCGCCCTGGACAAGTACGACCGCCGCGCGGCTTCCGTTCTTTTCGCTACTGCGTCACGCGAAGGACCGCTGAACCCGTTGTCAATCGACCTTCAAGATCCCGATGAGCCTCGACGAGGTCGTCGAATGAATAGATGCGGGTAGGGTCGACCCTCAGGACACCCGATTTGATTGCCGCAAACAGATCGGCGGCGGCCTCAGCGGTCTGGGCAGGCGTTGAAACGTAATGCTGCAGCATTGGCCATGTCAGATGCAGCCCTCGCGGGCCAAGTTCATAGGGATCAAGAGGAGTAATTTCGCCGGATACCTTACCGAACTGGACCAAGGTGCCACGAACTTTGAGTACGGCAAGCGAACCACGGAAGGTGTCTTCTCCGACGGAATCAAACACCGCGTCTACGCCAACTCCATCAGTCAGTTCGAAGGTGCGCGCCACGAAATCTTCCGTGCTGTAATTGATGACGTGGTCACATCCCGCCCGGCGTGCAACGTCTGCCTTGCTTTGGCTGGATACTGTTCCAATGACACGATACCCGAGTGACTTAGCCCACTGCACGAAGATCTGGCCCACGCCACCCGCGGCGGCGTGATAGAGGATCGTGTCGCCGGGCTTCAAAGGTACAACGTCCTTGACCAGATATCTCGCCGTCAAACCCTTCAAAAAACTGCCCGCGGCCTGCTCGTCGGTGACACCGTCCGGTATAATCACCAACCGGTCGGCGGGATGGAGGCCCGCGCTGGCGTAAGCGCCTGTGCTGTGACCGAAGACGACGCGGTCGCCGACTTTCACCGAGGCAACGTTTCTTCCGACGGCCTCGACGACACCCGCTGCCTCGTTGCCGATAATTGCGGGAAATGACGGAACCTCCATCGTGCCGCGTCTGAAATAGACATCCACAAAATTGAGGCCAATGACTGTGCTGCGGACACGGACCTCTGCGTCACCAGGATCTGGGACTAGGATGTCTTCGAACTCCAGGACCTCAGGCGGACCGTACTGATGAATGCGTGCTGCTCGTGCTTTGAGCGACATTATGATTTCCTTTCAGCGAAATAGCGGCACTGTTTTGCGTGACGGTCACAAAGACTGGCGTTCGACATATTGAACGTTTCAGCCCGTTTGATAGTCCTGTTGCTTTCTTGTTCGTCCAGGGTCGCCGGCGGCCACGGTTTTCCGGCGCGCTACTTGCTCGGCAAGCGTCGCACCACTCACCATGGAGGTGTTACACGGCTGTATATTCGATCCAGACGGCGCCCAGCTCGCGACGGACAGCACGCGCTCCAGCACTTCCTTCGGGATCTCGCGGTCGGTGAACCTGCGCGCCTGTCGGGGTCGTGACCGCCTCATACGCGTCCATGATCCTTGCTCAGACAATCACAAAGATATCAATTCGAGATGAGCCGGCCAATTCTGCTCGGTGTTAGTCCGCACACTCCATTTGGTGGCCGAAATCACACCAAGGGTGAGAGAACGTCCTACCGACGTCGAGGATGTGGGGAGTTGAACAGCCGATCCGCTGTTTTCAGGATGCCGTTGGGCGGAGACAACAGTTGCCCGGGCCTACAGGCCTGCTGGTGCGCACTTTATGCCGGCGTTACTGCAATCAGCCGCGCGCCTCGCCTGACGTCAAAATGCGCAGTGGATGAGGTTCGCGCTCGAACAGTGGCCTATCGCGCAAGGGGATGAAATGACCACGCGTGATGTCAGGGGCGTTTGCTTTTATCCCGGTTTTGTCGGGATCCGGAGTTCAGACCGTCTGAATTCGGGACAAAGACAACTGGGCGGCGAGTTGACCGGCTACCGACAGCCCTCTAATTTTCCAGCTTCGCAGCTGCAATAGCGTGCGGCATTAGGAACGCAGCAAGCTCCGGGATGACATTCCTCGCCCCCTCAAGCGAAAAATCCCGGGCACAACGGCCTATGCCGATCGGGCTCACGAAATATGCCGCAGATCGTTTTAGACAAGAAGGAGCCGAGATCATGACTCTCGGCTTGTCGCCGCTGGCCAACGTCGAAAAAAGCCAATTTCCCGAGAGCACCTTTGTGCTACCTCTATCAGCGCGTATTCCTGTCACTGCTCGTTAACCGCCGGATTTTCAACGTTCAGGGCCAAGCTGAATTCAAGCGCAGGTTTCACGGTAACGAGGTGCAAACTTATATTGGCTTGCGGGGCTCCCACCGAAACCGTCGCGCTGCCGGGACTAAACACCCAGGCAAATCGCCGGTCCCTAAGTTCGCCTGCTCCGTCGCATCTCCTCAGAAAAAAGTTTTGATCTCCGGCCGTGTGAGTTAGACATCACAAATCCAAAAGCGCGCGTTCGGCTTCGAGCGTCAATTCCCGGAGTTGCATCATGAAAATCGCGCCGCAGCAGCGGATCTATGTCTGCTTCTTTCTCTTCGCCGTGTCGCTGGGGGCGCTGCTGTCGAGGATGCCGGATTTGCAGGTTGCGCTTGGCGTCGACAAGTCGGAGCTTGGGTTGACGTTGATAGGGGCTGCGATCGGCGCCTTGATTTCGTTGACTTTGTCTTCGCCGGTGATCGCCCGGCTCGGCGCGCGGACAACGGCATTCATTACTGTTCTCGGCACGTCTGCGTTGCTATCGCTGGTGCCGTGGATCGGTGCGGCGCCGGTGGTGTTCTGTGTGCTTTTCGTCGAGGGGATGCTCGCCGGGGCGCTAGAGATCAATCTCAATGTCGAGATTGATCGCATCGAAGCACAGCTAGGACGCGGCGTGATGAACAGGGCGCATGGTTTCTGGAGCCTCGGCTTCTTCGTCACGGCGCTTGTCTCCTCAGTCGTCCGCCAAGCCGGTATTTCGATGCAACTCCATCTCGCCGTGACCTTTGCCGCGGTGCTTGTCCTCGGCGTCTGGGCGATTTCCGGCATGCGCAATGCGCCGCCGCGGACCCCGTTGAATGAAGGCAAGGCGCCGCTGGTGGCGCTTCCCACCTGGGGCCTCATGCCGCTCTGCGTGATCGGCATCGCGGCCTTTCTCGTCGAAGGTGCCGGGATCGACTGGTCGGCGATCTATATGAGCGACGTGTTTTCGGTCGAGCCCTTCGTTGGCGGACTGGGATTGACGCTCTTTACCTTTTGCATGGCGCTGGCGCGCCTTTTCGTCGATCCACTGGTCGATCGGTTTGGCGCGCGGGCCGTCGCCACGATGCTGCTTGTTCTTTCGGCGATCGGCATTTGCGCCGTCTGGGGCGCTCCGCATGCCTATGTGGCGCTGGCGGGCTTTGCCTTGATGGGCGCCGGCTGCAGCGCGGTCTATCCTCTCGCCGTCTCGGCGGCGGCCCAGCGCACAGATCGCGCGGCGCATCTCAACGTCGCCGCCCTCGGCCAGATGACCTTCGTCGTCTTCTTCCTGGCGCCGCCGCTGCTCGGTTTCATTGCCGAACATGCGGGCATCAGGACATCCTATCTCGCCTGCCTTCCGTTGATCATCTACGCGCTCTTTTCGGTCAAGGTGCTTGCTAAGCGCCGGGCGGCCTGCGACGGCAGCGTTGCGAGCGTTCGGAGCGTCAACGGGTGATCGATCGAGCTGGCTGCTTCGGCGGCTCGATAGGTTCAGCGAAAAGCATAAGCGAGCACGCAATAGCGGCGTGCTCGGTGCTCCCTTAACGTGTATACGTTTAATGTCCGTCATGAATTTCAAGAGAGCGTTCACTTCGCCCGGCCCAAAGCTAAAGTATTCCTTTGCATTGCCCTTTGACGTGAACCTCCGGACTGTCACCGTCCTGAACGCGCGACCGTCTTCGAGGAAGGAAGCCTTGATCTGAAAACGACGGCCCTGGGTTTGGCGTAGGACAACTCCTCCTTTACCTAGGTGAATCCTTATCGCTGTTATCGAGGTGATAGTGATCGGTGGGCATGTTTTCGCCGGCACAAAGCTAAAGGAGCACTCAGCAATGCGTCGCGAGTGAGGGTCTTGAACAGGAGTGCCGGTGCTTTGATGGTTGGGGCACGACTACGCCAAGGTCCGCGCAAGACTATTGGCGCGCTCGATGCCGGGGCACCCGAAGCGCGGCAATATCGGCAGCCGGCGTCGCAGACCCGACAGTCCGCCGGCTGCCCATGCTAGATGATCATCGCGTCGAGCGGGAGCGTGAACCCGGTTGCCAACAGAGGCCGATCATCATGACTAACGTGCGTATCCCGGGTAACGTTCTCGTAGCCGTCATGATCGCCTGCGTTGGCACGTGTTACGGCTTCGGCCTCAGCCTTTTTCCTCAGATCATCCCCGACATGCGGAAAGATCTTGCCTTCGACTATGCGTTCGTCGGCACGGTCACCGGCCTAGTCCAGTTTTCCACGGTGGCATTCGCCGTGCTCGGCACCTGGCTCGTCCATCGCATCGGTGCCGCACGGACGGTGGTGGCGTCCGTGTCGCTCTGCGGGCTCTGCCTGTCGGGCATCCCCATCATCGACAATCTCTATGTGGTTGCCGGCCTGCTGATGGTCGCCGGCGCGACGGGCGCATCGACTTTCGTGCCGATGATTAATCTCGCCTCGCGGGTGGTAAGAGCAGAACAGCGCGGCTTTGCCATGAGCCTAATCTCCAGCGCCCCGGCCTTTGGCGTCCTCATCAACAGCGCACTCGTGGCGGCATACGCCGGAAGCGGTCACTGGCAGATGGTCTGGTCCCTCACAGGCGCGGCCACGATCGCACTGGCCGTTGTCACCCACATTCTCTTCGGGCGGGCCGGCCTCTTCGACAGCGGGACAAGTGACGAAACGCTCGCGCCAACTGCCGGCGGTTCAGCAAGCCTGCGCTCCATCATGCCATGGGTGACGCTGATCTTCGCGCTCGGCTTCATCAACGGCCTGATGCCATATCCCTATCTCACCTATCTCTCGCCGTTCCTGCGCGAGGAACTCGGCTATTCCGTCGGCTTTGCCTCATGGCTCTGGGCAACGATCGGGGCGGTGGGGATCAGCGCAGGCTTCGCCATTGGCACAATATCGTCGCGTCTCGGATCGCGCTATGCCATGCTTACCTGTTACTCAAGCTTCCTTGCCGCCGGCGCCCTCGTGGTCCTCGATCCCTCGAAGGAACTCTCGATCCTGTCAGGCATCTTCTTTTCGCTGGGCTTTTATCCGATCTATGGCCTGCTGCCGGCCTATGTCTCACATCGCGCCACGCCCCGCGTCGCGGTGACTGTCTTAGGCATCTGCACCGTGTTCCAAGGCATCGGCGGCACTACAGGGAACTTCTTTGGCGGCGTGATCAAGACATCGACGGAGAGTTTCAGCGGCATCTATCTCGCGGTTGCAGTCACGGCCGCCGCCGCCGCGGCGATGACGATCTCGCTGCCGAAGGACCAGAATGTGCAGGCCGTGTAAGCTCGAAGGAAGCTAGCGGCAACAGGACCAGGTTGACGCACGTATTCTGGCCGCGCTCGATTCGGATGCCCGCTTATCGATGAGCGAGCTTGCCCGCCTCATCGGCATGGCCGCGCCATGCGTTTCGGAGCGTGTTCGCAGGCTGGAGGCAACCGGAGTTATCCGGGATTTCACGGTCGATGTGGACACGCGCGCGATCGGCTATCAGATCCGGGCGATGGTGAGGATCAGGCCTCTCCCCGGCAAGCTTCATCTTGCCGAAAGACTCATTCAGGAGCGGCCGGAATTTATCGAATGCGACAAGATCACCGGTGACGATCCTTTCCTCGCCCGCTTGGTCGTCCATTCGATCGAGCAGATGGAAGATGTTCTTGAAGCTCTCTCTGAATACGCCGTCACCAGCACGGCTGTCATCAAGGGCACCTCCGTCAAACGCCGCCTGCCGCTCCTGCAGCCAAGGCCTGGTTCATGTCCAAATCCACCTCTCGCAAGAGTCGCGGCCATCACCGGGATCTCGCTCGGACGAAGAATGTGGTTCGAGTTGCAGCCGAGACAGACGAGGGCGATCCCTCCGAGCGCGTCCGACTAGTCGATTTGCCATAACCGCTAAATCGTTCGAGGCCCGATTATCGGGAGGTCCTTGAAAGCGAAGCCGCTCGATCTCATTTGAGATGCTGATTGATCGTTGGACCAACAGCTCATTGCCAAGGCTTCAACGGAACTGAGGTCGTCACGCTCGATGGAGAGCATTCCGGCGAAACCGAGTTCCCTATCATTTCAGTTCAAGGCAAACTGGAACGGAAAGTGCGGATTCCGTCAGCGTCTGCTGCTTGACGCAATTCACATCTCCTATTCAACGAGGTGACTATTGACGCAGTTCTTCGAAACCACTCAAGGGATCATGGCAATGGGAGCGTTCATAGGCGCTGGCAGTTTAGCTGCTGGTTCCTTGCTTCCGAACGTCATTCGACTTGTGAAGACGGGAATCAACCGGCGCCCAAAGGCCGAAACGAGAAACCTCGCGATGATGACGGTGCTGGCGCTAGATGACTTTGTCGGAGCCAGCTATACTGCCGTTCACGACATGCCCGAATTCAATCCTATTGATGAAGGCGAATTCGTGTTCCACGTTCCAGATCCGACCCTTGTGCTACCAGCGAACGCCAATTGGAACATTTTCGATGCCGAGCTTTCGGACGAAATTCTGTGGCTGTCGAACCGCGTGAAAAACCTCTCATACGCCTTGGATAGTCTCGACCTTTCCAAGCCGAGATACGGTGGCTTCTTCGAGCGACGCCAAGAAGGTTATGCTAATCTCGCGGCTGAAGCGATGGACATCATTGAGCGTATGCTAAAAGAGTTCGACCTGACTCTGCCTGCCAAGCCCGACTATTATCGCCAGCGCGAAGGGCTCGTTTCAGCTATTCAAAAGGCTGGACAAAGCGGTTCGCGACGCCGAAAGCCAGGCACTCCAGCGTCCTCGAACGGGTCAAATGTGCTTGAACTGTTTCCCAGGGCGAACGAGGACGCCGAGTAAACCAAGCGACCGCGTTAGTTGGTAAGAGCCGAGCTGTTTTTTGCGGGCTGCGGTCGAACGCCGTGTACGTCTCATTCATGCTTGCCCTGGAAAGTCAGTTGGGATGTCTTCGCTTTGCTCAGACAGCACCCTGACCAGTGTGCGCTCGTCGAATCTTTATCGTGGAGAAGGAGTTTCGACCGGTGACGCACAACGATTGACCTCAGCCGAGGAGGCAGGCGCTCATCGGGCAACTTGGGCCATCCGCTCAGGCACGGCGGCTGATTGAATCCGTCATTCCTTCGGCGTCTTGTCGTTTGGCATGGACAGGCCGGCGGCCTCTATTCCTGCGAGAAACCGCTCTTGATCTTCGGTCCGCGCCAGCCGTGTGACGACTTCGGGCCTGACGTTCGAGATCAATGCAGGTGATTTGCTCTTGATCCATTCCAGTTGCTCTTGGGCCTCCTGTTTCTTTCCAAGCGCCCCGAGAATCGAAAGCAATACGAGACGATGCATCGGATTGTAGTTGAGGTCCGACATGTGCGACCATAGTTCGGCAGCTTGCAAATCGCCCCGCATGAAAGCGCACAGCGCCATTCCAACCTCGTAATATCCGCGCGGACCGGCATTTTTCCCGACAGCCTCGGAAATCAATCCGCAGCCTCTATCCCACTCCCCCGACATTGAAAGGCGCAAGCCATATTCACCGACCACTTCGGTATCGTTCGGGTTGCTGGCATAGGCAGCGGCGCCGGCATCTAAGGCCCCAGCCTGATCATTGCCGAAAAAGTCGGCAAGCATCAGCGCTTGATGCGCACGCGCATTCTTCGGATCGAGCCGCACCGCCAGTTGGGCAAGCGCCTTCGCGACGCCAAGCGTCGCAGCGGTCGGTTTCGTGTGAAGCTGGTATGAAAAGCGGAACTCGTCGAGATTTATCAGCGAAAGCAGCGCCGCAACATTGGAATCGGCAGGCGCTTTTTCCACCGCCGCTTGCAGGCAATGTTTTGCCACCTCAAGGGCCTGCACCGTCATTTCGCTACGGTAGCTGTAATAGGAGAGAATGCACGAAAAAGTGTCCGCGCTTCCGGCGATGGTTGCGGTATCGCTCTCAAACATCACCCCGAATGGGCGCGCGACCGCCGTGGCTATGTCCCCAGCGAGGCTTGCTTGGGCTTCTGGAATGCCTTGCACTTTCGTGTCCACATCATAGTTACTTGCCCAGATGACCGCCGCGTCCGCCCGCCGCACGAGCCTTACGATTGACCGCAGCCGGTTGCCTTCGAGCTCCACACTTCCCTGGAGGGCGTAGAGCGGCTGTGACGAAGGGACGCCGTTATTTCGCGGCATGGCGGTGACCACAATGATTTCATTGAAGCGGACCATCTTCTCGATGATGTCGTCGGTCATGCCCCGAGCGATATCGGTCGCGGGCGCCCCCCCGGACGACGCGTCAAGACGCTCGACGATAATGCTGGGGCGGGTATCGGCTCCCTGTGCGGCCCCATGATCCGAGCGCGGCGACCCCACTTGCTGAAATATGCCCACTGCCGCGGCGAAGACAATCACCGCGCCTGCTACGAGAAGCCAATGCCGCCTCGATACGTGTCGGCGCACCTCGCCGATCTCGTCTGCCGCCGCTTTGGCCTGCTCGCCGTCGTCGCCTGAGAACGCCGAGCGAAGAGGCTGCTCCACCGGCAACATCTCGATCAGTTCAGCATCGGGGTTGACTTCGAAGACTGGCGCGTATCCGCCCTTGGGAATTGTGATGATAACCCGATCAGCGCCGCCATCGGTCAGGTAATAGTGTTCCAGCTCGCGTCTCAGCCGCCCTGCTTCGATCCGGACACATGGATCCTGTTGGGCATCGAATTTCGCATCCCTGCCAAAAACGGCTTGTGCAACGGTAAACGCTTTCAGGTATTCGCGGCGGCCTGCAAGCGTTTCCATCACCACGAATTCGAGGAATCTTCTCGCCCGTTCCGGGAGGCGAAACTCCCGGCTGGCAAGAATACGCTCGAGTTGCTGATGCACCTCGTCTTGCGAAGCGATGCTCCTGTTAATGCCTGCACTCGTCATCAGGCCCCCCGGATTCCGATTTCCAACAACCTGCAGTATGCTGCCCAACACTAATCTCAGCCTGGCGTAACGGCAATCCCGACCCAACCGAGCAGCCCAATAATGGCCAAAGGGATTCGCGCAATAGTCAGATGAGGTATGACGTCACAGAAATCCCAGCGTAAGATACCGTATTCTACCACAGCCGACATGTATTTTACTGCCTTAATGCCCCAGCTCCCTCTATCATCACCGGATATTCTGGAGGAAGCTGCCATGACTGAGCCCTCGACCCCGCATCCCATGACAAGCGCGGAGGAATTGCGCAAACGTGCTCTGGAGCTTCAGCTTCTCGAGATGGACCGTAGCGACAAGATCAAGGCGCGTGAAGCAAAAAAACATGCGGATTTCGTCGAGGATTTTTTTCGAAAAAGTATCGGCGAAGCAGAACGCACCGTTATCAAGCGGCTGGTGATGAAAGCCGCCGCAGACGGCAAATACGAGGCGCTGATCTACAGTTTCCCGTCGACATTCTGCTCGGACAGCGGCCGCGCCATCAATAACAACCTACCCGGATGGCAGAAGACCCTGCAGGGGAAGGCAAAGGAACTCCTCGAACTCTTCGAGCAGGTTGCGAGGCCGCAGGGCTACGGGCTGAAGGCCATGATCATCAGCTTCCCGGACGGCATGCCTGGAGATGTCGGCTTCTTCCTCACTTGGGAGCCGCCTGTCGACTGACCGCAGGAGCCGCTGGTCGGGGCGGAGGAACATCACTTGAAAGCGACCGAGATCGAACGCAAGTTCCTGATCCGCGATAATAGCTGGCGCGATAGCGCCGGCAACTCGCATGTCCTGCAGCAGGCTTACCTGTCCCGCGAAGACAGTTCGATACGCGTCCGCCTGATCGACGGGCATTCTGCGTGCCTGACGATCAAGTTCCGCATAGCGGAGCTCTCAAAGGAGGAATTCGAGTACGAAATTCCCGTCGAAGAGGCCCGCGACCTGCTCCTCCATGCCACCGGCCATGTCATTGAAAAGACGCGTTACCAGGTCCTCCATCACGGCAGAAGCTGGACCATAGACGTCTTTGCTGGGCTCTATGAGGGATTGACGCTCGCCGAGATAGAAATGGCAAGCGAAGATGATCGGCCAGACCTGCCGAGCTGGCTTGGGCAAGAAGTCACAGGCATTAAGCGCTACTCCAACCGCGCCATGGCCGCTGCCCTGGACCTTCCCTCCCGGGCGCAAGGCGTCACCGCTAGAACAGGATTATTGTAGGCCGGGTCGGCCAAGTCTGAATCCTGTTTCCAATGAGAGGGCAAGGATGAAGTCGCGCGAAAATACTCACAGTTTTCGGGCGACACGCTCTTGGATCTACTCGCTGACAACCGTCCAGTTGGCGTCCGGATTGAATTCCTTGATCGCCGCGGCGCGCTGTTCCGTTTGCGGACCGAGGTCGCGCTGATAGATGACACTCGCCCCGTTGATGATAAATGTCTCCACGCCGGTCACCCGATATGCGACGGGCCAGGCGAGCAACGCAAAGCCGGCGGTCATATAGCCGTTGACGACGTAACTTTGTTTACCGCCCAGCACATTGTCACCCTGGGCGATCAGGATGCGATAGCGGTATCCGAAATAACCTTCGCCGCGTTTGGCGGCGCCGAAGGCAGCCGTCTCGACCAAGGCGCTTGCCGGGCTTTCTTCGCCAAAGACGCTCGGGTCCCAATACAGGCCGTCCAGCTTGCCCGGACTGCTAATCAATTTTTTCGCGAACTCGTAAATGCCATCGCCATCTCGGTCCTCGGACGCATATTGATACTGAGCCGCGACATATTCGTGCATGGTGTCGATCGTCGCGAGTTCGTTTTCGCCGATCCGGCGATTGATGATCTCCTGAAGGCCGCCCTGGGTGTCAAAGGACCATTTCCCGTCCTTTTCCGTCAGCGGGAAGGGCAAAGGCCAAAGCCGGTCGCCGATCGCGACGAACTTCCGTCCACCGAGATCCTCCAGGATGATCTGCCGTGCAGCGCCTTCGCGGATCAGCCCATAGGTGATCATCGCCTCGTTGCTGGACCGCAGCTTGTCCGCCTTCAGGCCGAGAAGACCTGCGAACCCGTCGACATCGTTGTTAGCCAGCGCTGCCTTCAGCCGATCGAGAACCTCGGCCGGCGTGCCAAACGACGGCGTCGGACCTTCCGCCGCAAACTCGGTGAGATCAGTCTGCATCCGCGACACTGACGGGGTCGCGGAAACGCAGAGCGCGGTAGAAAGCATAAGCAGGATCAAGGGTGATTGAGTTCTCATCATATAACTCCGGCAATTTTGGAAGGAAGACATTTATCGCCGGCCGCCGCCGCCACGGCCACCGCCGCCACCACCACCACGGCCACCGCCACCACGGCCACCACCGTGGGATACTGGAGGGCGGGAGCGCTGTGGCGCGGCGCGCGGCGCAGAGCGCTGTTGGCCGCCCATGCTCTGCGCACCCCGCTTCGAAGAAACCGCTTCCCGGCGGCCGGATTGGACATTGCCAAGCGCACTCGGCTGCCGGTTGCGATTGTCGGACCTGGCGGCCATTTGCGGTTTTTTGGCTTTCTGCGCAGGCCTTGCGGCCGGCTTGTTCGGGCGATTGGCCGACTTCGCGGGGCGCGCGTCGGGGCGTGACGCCCCCGGACGATTGGCCGCGTTCGGCGCTCCGGGTCGCGGCTTTTCCTTCAGCCCCTGCACCGTTCCCTTCCGGATATCGTCGGCGCGGGCGCCGACATCACGCGTGCCCGTCCTCTGGCTTGCATTTATTTCGGACGCTCTGTTGCGCAACTGATTGCGATTGTCGGCCTGCAATCCGGATTTGATCGACGAACGGTCCAGCTTGGCAAGTTGGTCCTTGCCGATGCTCATTTTGCTGCGGTCGACATTCGACCAATCGACATCGTTAAACTTCATCTTCCCGTTGAAATTTCGACCGTTCAGGCAATTGTTGCAGTCGATGTCGACGTCACCACCGCCCCAGCGACCTCCCCACACACCCCAGTCGTCCCAGTTCACGATGGCGGCAAAGGCGACCCCGGTTACCGCGCCGGCAAAGAAAGCGGCTCCGGGATAGTAATAATTGTCGTACGGCTCCGGATAGTAGGAGATCGGTTCAGAAGCATAGCCCGGCTCGTAAAGCATCTCCGGCGGATATTGCGGGATATAGATTTTTTCCGGATCGGTCGGACGGATGATGACATTGTCGTTTTCCGTAACGACCGTCACCTTGTCATCCGTCTTGATGATGTTTTTTGCCACCGCTTCGTCGCGAAGTTGCTGAATGGCAATCAGCACATCCTTCTGCTGATTGGTGAGCGCATCGGCAAGCGATTGGGTCCAATCGAGATCCTCGCTCATCATCTTGACGATATCGGGGTAGTTGAGCAACGAGACGACGCTGCCGTCCCAGTCGCTTTTGGGCTTGAGGTCGGCATTCTTCTTTTTCGTATCCAGAAAACGCTGGGCTTCGATGATCTGCAAGGGAAACAGCGAGGCGGCCGAAATCGCCGCGACCAGTTCGTCCGGATAGAGCGCGATCCGCGCCACGAGCACTTCAAGTTCATCGTCTGAAAGGAGTGTCGCCGTGGACTGTTCTGCATCCGCCTGGTTGGGCGCCGCAGCTGGTGCAGGAGCCTGCGCTCTGACAGGAAGTGCCGGCTGCAACGCGATGATCGCCAAGGTCGACAACCCAACCAGCAGCTTGCGGGAAACTCTATTCATCGCACAAGGACCTCCCTTTAATCGTTGAATGGCAGAAGCGTTCACCGCAGTTTCGGACTAACTGGCGTCCGCCTGAGCATCACAATTTTCGATTGTGCTATCGCTTCCCTCATCTCTTTCAGCAATGCGTCGACCAAGCCTGCATATTCCAGCCGCCGCGCCTCCCTTACGGCGTCAGACAGCTGTTCGACATGCGCCAATGCCTGCGCCGCCGCAGCGAGATCCTCGCACATGCTGTGAAAGGCCTCGTTTACGTAGAAAAGTCGCTGCACGAGCCTTGCCTGGTCGGGAAAATGAGCTTCTGCCGCTTCGAGGGCGGACAAATATGTCGAACCACTTTCTCCCGACACCATCTCCGCCCCCGCCACCGAACTGCGCCAGCAGATACGGAACTATATATCAGGCGAACCGCCTCAAGACGTAAAATACGCGATCCTACGCTCGCCGGCGCTCGAATCGATTTGCGCATTCGACAACCAAGCCATGGAACGGGATGCATCTGCCTATCCGGCGTTTTTCCGTCCCACTCCGGCAATCCACTCAGGCAGATCGGCTGGGGACGCCCCGATAGAGATTACGCGATGCTACGGGTCTTTGCGCCGAAAGGGGCCTACTATCCAATCCTCGCTTGCGATCAAGATGGCTCGGGCAGACCAAGCCAGAAGGGGGATCCGTGTTTCTCGACTATTTTGCCTTGGGCGTCTTGGTCTTCGTCGTGGTCACCCTTTTCTACGCCGTGATTGCAATTCACGACATTCCCCACCTGATGGCCAAGGCACGAAACCACCCCCATCAGGACGCGATACACGTTGCAGGATGGGTCAGCCTCTTCACGCTCCACGTGATCTGGCCGTTTCTGTTCATTTGGGCAACGCTTTACCGCGAAGACAGGGGCTGGGGCATCCGGCAGGACGGAAAGTTATCGGCGGAAGCTGAGGCGAATGCGGAAATTGCTCGTCTCCATGCAAGAATCGCCGAGCTCGAGACAAAGACGCCGGAGAAGGAGAACGCCTGATGGATCTGCTCCTCATACTCACCTACGCCGCGATCTGCTGGGCAGTCTTTAAAATATTCAGGATCCCTGTGAACCAGTGGACGCTCGCAACCGCGGTCCTTGGAGGGATCTTCCTCATTTCTACCCTGCTGCTGCTGATGAGCTACAACCATCCCTATTCAGGCGACGGTCGCATCTACTTCACCTCGGCTCCGGTCATTCCCGTCGTCGGAGGCCAGGTCGTCGAGGTCCCGGTGACAGCGAATGCGCCGTTGAAAAAAGGCGACATTCTTTTTCGCATAGATCCGAGGCCCTACCAGTTCACCGTCGATCAGAAGAATGCCGCGCTCGCCGAAGCCAAGCAGTCCGTCCTGCAATTGAAAGCGGCCATGGATGCAGCCAATTCAGGGGTCACGGGCGCAGAGGCCTCGAGGGACAGGTCGCAGCAGGCCTTTGAGAAATTCCAGCAGTCGAACGAGAATGCGAAGTCGAGCGGCAAGGGCGCCGTCTTTTCCGAACTTGAGGTCGAGAACCGGCGCGGCATCTACCTGACTTCGCAGGCTGCGGTCGACACGGCCATCGCCCAAGCAGTGCAGGCGAGACTTGCCTATGAGTCAGAGATCAACGGAACCAACCCGACAGTTGCAAGGCTGCAAGCGGAATTGAACAACGCCGAATACGAACTCGACCAGACGGTCGTGCGGGCTCCGACCGATGGCTACGTCACGCAGGTTTTCCTCCGCCCCGGAATGATGGCCAACCCTCTGCCCTTGCGGCCGGTCATGGTCTTCATCGACAGCCAGGACCGCATGCTGGCGGCAGCTTTCATCCAGAACTCGCTGCAGCGAGTGCGCGTCGGCGATGAAGCGGAGGTCTCCTTCAGAGCCGTGCCCGGCAAGATATTCAAGGCCCGGGTGCAGGGGGTCATCGATGTGATGGCACAGGGCCAACTCCAGCCGAGCGGTGCGCTGATCGATCCGCAATCGCCCGAGCGCATATCGCCCGGGCAAACGCTGGCTCAGATCGAGTTGCTCGAAAACACAGACGATTATCAACTACCGGGCGGCGTCGTCGCCGATGTCGCGGTCTACACCCACCATTGGCACCACGTCGCAGTCCTTCGCAAGGTCCTGTTGCGGATGAGCAGCTGGATGAACTTCGTGTTCCTCGAACACTAACGGCATGTCCCGCAGAAACCCTGCGTCGGTTTGCGCCGCAATACCAAGATCCGACGCGCGCCGAGCGGGCAAGGGCCAACGGCAAGGGATAAGGAGCCAGTGGTGATAGGAAGTCTTCCCATGTTGCGGGGCCTTGCCGGCTTCAACAGAGCCTGGCTCCGCAGTGACATTCCGGCCGGCCTGTCGATCGCAGCCGTTGGTTTGCCGAGCGCCATCGCCTACCCCGCCATCGCCGGTTTGCCCCCTGAGACGGGCATCTATGCCAGCATCGTCGCGCCGATCGCCTATGCGATCTTTGGACCTTCCCGGCTCTTGGTCGTCGGGCCCGACGCCGCGACCATGACCGTGCTGGCGGCCGCCATGGGTGCGATCATCGCAACTGGACCGGCGGCGACCGATACCGACAGGATCGCCATCGCGTCGGCCCTTGCCCTCGGTGTCGGTGTCTGCTGCATTGCTGCAAGGTTGTTGAGGCTCGGTGTTCTCGCGAGCTTTCTGTCGCGTCCCATTCTGGTGGGGTTCTTCGCCGGCGTGTCGCTGTCGATCCTTGTCGGACAAATCGGCCGCTTCACAGGGCTCAAGATTGAATCGGATGGGTTGATCCCGCCACTCGTCGAGCTCCTCGCCAAGAGCAGTCTGATCCATTGGCCTTCGCTCCTTCTCGGCCTCATCATGTTCGCGTTGTTATGGGTCGTCCGGGCCTTCCATTTCAGAGTTCCGGGCCCTGTTCTGGTGGTCGTCCTCTCGGTTGTTCTCTCTGCGATCTTCGACTTCCAAGGCCGGGGTATCGCGGTTGTCGGTGACATCCCGAGCGGGCTGCCGAGCCTGTCCCTGCCCGCATTGCATCGGATGCCTCTCGATAAGATCGTGCTCGGTTCAGCCGCCATCTTTCTCGTCAGCTTCGGCGCCGGCATCGTCGCGGCAAGAAGCTTCGCTTCGCGAACCGGAGAGGAGGTCGACGCCAATCAGGAATTGATCGGACTTGGTGCTGCCAATATTGCACCCGCCCTCTTCGGCTCGTTTCCGGTCAGCGTTTCGGATTCGCGAACCGCGATAAACCTGTCGACGGGCGGCGTCTCGCAGGCCGCGGGACTGGTATCGGCAGCGACCCTGATTGCCGCTCTTGTTTTCCTTCACAGTGCCTTGCGGATACTTCCCATTCCGGCGCTGGCGGCAATCCTTGCAACGGCGGCGATCAGCCTCATCGATGTTCACGAACTGAAGAAGATCTGGCGTGTCAGCCGGATGGAATTCATCTTTGCGCTGATCGCCATGTGGGGTGCGATCAGCTTTGGGGTCCTCAACGGCGTGGTCGTCGCTGTTGCGGCGACTTTCGCCTATCTGCTGCGTCAGACGATGTTCCCGCGCGACGGTCTTCTCGGCCGCATCGAGGGACGGCATGGCTTCTTTGATCTTCGCCGGTTTCCGGAAGCCCGCTCGGTCGAGGGCGCGGCCGTCTTTGCCATTCAGGGCAGCATTCTGTTTTACAACGCCGACTACCTGCGCATGCGGCTGACATCGGTGGCAAAGGAGCTCGCTGTCGGGACCAGATGCCTCGTGCTGGATGCGAGCGCGATCACGCATATCGACAGCACCGGCGCAACGGCACTGGAGGCCGTGGCCGAGCTCCTTGCGCAGCGGAACATCATCTTCGCGATTGCTGACCTCAGCGAAGAGAGCCGCGGCATTCTCGAACGCGCCGGCGTCATCAAGGCGATCGGAGCCGACAATCTTTTCAACGGCAGGGAAGAAGCCCTGCGAACGCTGATCGGCGATTTCGATCAGACCGGGACGGCAGCTTCGGAAGCCAACGTACCTTAAGCACAGGAGGGAGAGCCATGGACGAGAATTACGAACCGAGCCAGATCGATGTGAAAACCGACAATGGCGGCAAGGACAAAAAGAAAAAGAAGTCGTGGGATTATGAAAAAGAAATCGGCCGCATGCAGGTGGAGCTTGCGCATCTGCAAGCCTGGGTGAAGAAATCCGGTGCGAGGATTGTCATCATCTTCGAAGGACGCGACGCCGCCGGCAAGGGCGGCATGATCAAGCGGATAACGGAAAAGGTCAGTCCGCGCGTTTTCCGCGTCGTGGCGCTGCCCGCTCCGACCGATCGCGAGAAATCACAGATCTATATGCAGCGATACATCGCCCATCTGCCGGCAGCCGGCGAGATCGTGATTTTCGACCGCAGCTGGTATAACCGTGCCGGCGTCGACCGCGTCATGGGTTTCTGCAGCGAAAAGAAGGCAGAGCGCTTTCTTGAATTAGCGCCTCGCTTCGAGGCTTCGATCGTCGAAAGCGGCGTTGTTCTGCTGAAATATTTCCTCACGGTCGGCGAGGAGGAACAGGAGCGTCGTTTCAAGCGTCGGATCGACGACCCGCTGCGGCAATGGAAGCTGAGCCCGATGGATGTCGAATCCTATCAGCGCTGGTGGGATTATACGCGCGCCTATGACGCGATGCTGCGGATGACCGATACAAATCACGCACCGTGGTGGATTGTGCCGTCGGACGACAAGAAACGTGCGCGGATCAACTGCATCTCGCACATCCTGCAATCCATCCCTTATGAACGCGTCAAGTTTAATGCGCCGGATCTCAAAAAACGCCAGAAGCGGCCGGCCGACTTCGTGGACGATCACAGCATCCGACATGTCGTGCCCGACGTCACGCCATAAACAAAACGAGCCTGGAACTGGCGGGCGCGATGATGGACAGATCAGCCGAGACGACGACGCAAAGCAGCGAGGCCGGACAGGTTTCGATAGAGGCGAAAGTTAGCGATCTGGTTCGATTGGGCATCATCGGGCTTTTTACCTACTGGACCATGGTTCTCATCGCGCCCTTCGCACTCATCGTCATCTGGTCGGCCATTCTTGCGGTCGCACTGTTCCCGATGTTCGAAGCGCTCACGCGGCTGATCGGAAACAGACCGAGAATTGCGGCGACGGTCATTGTCGTCGGCTGTCTTGTCCTGATCATCGCACCGCTGGGCCTCGTTGCCGTCAATTTTGCCGATGCCGCGCAGGCGTTGATCGGCAAGTTGTGGACAGGAAACGTCACGCTCCCCTCCGCCCCGGCGGCGGTGCGGGAATGGCCGATCGTCGGCGAGCGAATCCATGACACATGGAACCAGATTGCCGGTGACCTGGCCTCCACCATCGTCAAGTTTCAGGCGCCCATTCGTGAGGTCATGGGCGTTGTTGTTGCAAAGCTCGCCTCGGTTGGCGGCGGCCTGTTGAGCTTTGTCGTATCGATCATGCTTTCCGGCCTGCTTCTGACAAGGGCGGCGCGCTTGGCGACAGCAATTCAGGCGCTGGCGAGCCGGGTCGGCGGGGACAGAGGTGTCGGCTTTGCCCGGCTGGCCGGAACGACCGTGCGAAACGTATCGCGCGGTGTCATCGGCGTTGCCTTTCTGCAGACCTTGCTTTGCGGTTTGTGTTTCGCCGTCTTTGGCATGCCGGCGCGCGGCGCGCTGACTTTTCTGGTCTTCATGCTCTGCGTGATGCAGCTCGGGCCCGGCCTGGTGCTCCTGCCCGCCATCATCTGGGCCTGGTTCTCCTGGTCTCCCGTCACCGCCTTCGTCTTTACCTGCATTGCGGTCCCCATCACGCTCATCGACAACATCTTGAAGCCGATCCTGATGTCTAGGGGCCTCTCGACTCCCATGCCGATCATACTAATCGGCGTGATAGGAGGCACCCTATCATACGGTCTGCTGGGGCTATTTTTGGGACCGATCGTCCTGAGTGTCTTCTATGAACTTCTGAGAGCCTGGGCATGGCCATCAGATGCACCAGACGGATCGAACGCGGCTTGAAATCAGTCGGCCCAAACAGATTCTGACGTCGTGCGACGGCTTAGATGAAATATCTCCGTCTGTTCGATGAACGCTCTCGGGTGTTCTCCGTGTTCAGTCTTTGGTGCAATAGACGACGACCTCTTGCTCTATTTCGCGGCAGACTTGTTCGTACTCGTTGATCAGCGTCTGTTGCCTTGGATGCTGCCTTCGGAAGCGGTCCAGAGCATTGGCGGCAAGATCATAAGCCTCAAAAATCTCGCCCAGCGCCTCACTGGCCTGATCGGCCAAATCAGGACGGAACTCGGGGAGCCTCAGCATCAATTTCCTCCGTCCACACTCTTTGCCCATCGATTAGCTCCGCACTCACGTCCGCAAGGTGCCCGAACTGCATGAACATCAGATCGTTCCCGCGCAGATCCATGCAATTTCAAAATGGAAGGTTCGGCCGGGCCGCTTTGGGATCGACGCGTCGGCCGTCGAAGGGATGTACGGTGAACGCCGAGATACAAGCACGAAAAAACCGTCCCTTTATTTGGCCCAACAGATAGCAGCCGCAGCCGCATCGGTATCAGGGCTCATCTGGTTGGTATCTCCCATTCCGGCTGTCTTGATCGGTTGCGCTCAAGGCCTTCACGGTGACAGCCGCAACGACGCCGGTCAGCACGATTCCGGCAAAACCGATCACCAGGGCAAACATCCGAGCCGACAGATGTTTGGGCGTAAAATCACCATATCCGATGGTAAGGCCGGTCACAAAGGTGAAGTAGAGGGCTTCGTCGATCCTCCAATTCTCGATGCGCCATATTGCCAGGCCAGAAACGATCATTACCGACACGATGCCGGACAGGATTGGCCAAATGATACGAAGCTGCTGGGCGAGCGCAATGAAGAACAGACGTCTCATTTGCCTGGCGCCGGGCTCATCGCCTTTTCCTACTGGCACGATTTCCACCTTTCTGCAGTTCAGCCGCGTGTGAGCGGTTTCCGGAGGACATGATGCTATAACTATTAACGTAGAACAGGATTCAGGCCGACCTGACCTACAACCATCCTGTTCTAGAGCGTCGTTTGCGCGTCGGGAAAGATGCACGGCGCTGTCGAGCATCGCGGAACCCTTATCGCACCGCATCGGGCTCGGGCATCATTCCACTGCAGCCGACGTCACTGCATTTGCGGGGGCAGGACATACAGCGTTATGGCGAAGATCGAATAGACCATCAGCACCAACACGCCGACAAACCATGCCGACCGTCCGCTATTCGTCACGAACATCGCCGTGATGGTCGCAAGGAGGACCATCACCACGACTCCCGGCCAGAACTGCAGGTTCATCGGCGACGGACCGATCACGTAACTCAGCAAAACCAGGACGGGTGCAACGAACAACGCAATCTGGGAAGCGCTTCCGAGCGCGATGCCGACGCTGAGATCGAGCCGGTTCTTACGAGCGCCTGAGAACGCCGAAGCCATTTCGGCGGCCCCGCCAACCAGTGCGACGACGATGAAACCGACGAAGGCTGGCGTCATTCCGAACGCTTCAGCTGCCTTTTGCACCGATTCGACGAAGATCTCGCTCACCAGCGCGACGAGGACGGTGACGCCAGCAAGCGTGGCAAGGGCGAGGCCGATCGGCCACGGCATCTCGTCGCTCTCCGCATGCTCTGCTGCGGCGAAAATCTCGCGGTGTGTCCTGAGGCTGAACAAGAGCCCCAGTCCGTACCCGACAATGAGAAGAACCGACAGGCCGAGACTGAGTTTTTGGGTGACGGCCGACGCCGAGGTGGAGTCCATTTCAGCAACCGCCGAGGGCATCAGAAGCCCGACGGTGGCGAGAAAGAGAAGGCCGGCTTGAAGACGCGCACTGGCTCGGTTGAACTCCTGGAAGTGGTATTTAAGCCCGCCCAGGAGAAAAGAGGCGCCCAGCATGAACAGCGTGTTGGTGACGATCGCGCCGGCAATCGACGATTTTACCAACGTATACTCGCCGGCGCGCAGGGCAGCCAGCGCAATGACCAGCTCGGTGAGATTTCCGAGCGTCGCGTTAAGCAGCCCGCCTGCGGCGTCACCCGTCTTGGCGGCTACGGATTCGGTTGCGTGACTGAGCAACCCGGCCAACGGTACGATGGCAAGCACCGACAGGACAAAGAGCGCCGTGTGGGCCTCAGGCATCACCGCCGCAGCAATAAACACCACCGGCACTGCGACCAGCAACCACAGCATGGGGCTGTCGCGGATCTCTTTCAAAAGGAGGCTCAACCGTTCGCTCCCTTGGGTGGTGTTATTCCGGCAAAGCCGTCTGTTGGAAGAAGGTGACTGTCGCCTCATCCGGCGGACCGAACCATGTTGCAAACAATGTGCGGAAATCCTTCGCCGCATAGGCTTGGCTCAATGCTCGATCGACCGTTAGCCGGAAGTCCTCGTCTGTTCGCGCCAGTTCAAGACCGAGCGGCTCATAGGTAAAATGTCGTTTTAAAACAATCAGATCGCCAGAATTATCACTGCGCGCCGCGGCGTCCATCAGAAGCGGCATGTCTCCGAAAAAGACAGCTGATTGGCTGTCCAGGACGCGCTCGATCCCTTTCTGGAAGTTGTCGACGGATGTCGCCGTCGCGGCGAGCTGGAAGGTCTTGATCCTGTCCGACAGCCAACGCTCGCTTGTCGTGCCCGCTACGGACGAGAAGGTCTTATGCTCGAGTATCGTGCGCGCGGGCGAGCCTCGCCATACAGGCCGGTTCGTCGGTTCGCCATACTCTAGCACCTCCCGCAAAGCCAACGGGGCGCTGGCGCTGACCACGGCCCCGGTGCCGCTCGGAAAGATTGGGATTGAGAATGAGACCTTTTGCCTGCGGCTGAGGGTGACCGGCTCTGCGCCACAGACGAGGTCCACCACGCCATCCGTAACAGCATTCGCCCGCGCGTCGGCGCTCAGAGATACCCACTCCACATCGAGCCGCGACAGTTTCAGTTCGGCTTTCACACTGTCAGCAACCTTGTTGCAAAGGGCAACCGCATAGCCGTCGGGTGCTCCATTGTCCGTCTTGAACGAAAACGGCCTCGCATCGGGCTCGTAGCCCAATTTCAACGAACTGCTTGCGCGGACACGGTCCAGCGTCTGAGCGACAGCGGGCGCTAAACCCACCGACGACAGCGCCACTATGAAGATGGAGGCGCCCGTTGCGATCCATCGACCTTTGCTGATAGGCATGGTTTTTCCTCTCCCGCTACTCGGACGGCACACGGCTCACGCCGACGGCGAAGCGCGGTGCGATCAGGCCGTAGATAATGAAGCTGATCCCTGTCACCAGCATTCCCCCCATCACCGCATCCTTGCCGGAAGCATAGATTGCGAAGACGCTGTAAAGCATGCCGATCATGCAGATGACGGCGTTCAGCCGGTATTTCGCAGGCGGCACCCGCGCCGCCTTCATGATGACGAACAGTGCCGACAGTGAGATGATATAGGGCAGCACATTCGTCACGACCGCGAGGTTGACCAATGCGGAGAACTGCTCGCTGAGCGTCGGAGAAATGGTCATCAGGGCAAGGCATGTCTGCACGATGCCAAGGATGATCATCCCCTTCACCGGCGCGCCCATCTCGTTGACGTGCGAGAATATGGCGGGGAACATTCTCCCCTCGGCGGCGGTGCGCGCGGTCTGCGCTATCGTGAATTGCCAGCCCAAAAGCGAACCAAGACAGGCAAGGACTGCAAGCGCCATGATGATCGAGCCGATCATCGGGTTGAACATCTTGGCATAGGCCAGCGCGAACGGACCGGTTGAGGCTGCGAGTTCCGGGTTCGGCACGATGCCCTGGATGACTGTGGTCGACAGGATATAGATGACGGCTGCGCCAAGCGTGCCGAACATGCAGGCAAGGGGCACATCACGCTTCGGGTTTTCGACGGCATCCGAATTCTGCGCTGCCGATTCCATGCCGAGGAAAGCCCAGAGCGTCAGCGAGATGCTCGAGCCCATTCCCTGGCCGAGGCTCAATCCCTTCGGGTTCCAGGCCTCGGCAAAGGTGCTCGAACTGAACCAGAGCCATCCGATGATCGAAAGCAGCCCGACCGGGATGATCACGCCCCAAACGGTGATTGCGCCGATACGCCCGGTGATGCGCGGTCCGCCGAAATTTGCCGCCGTCGTCAGCCAGAGCAGAACGATCAATGCCAGACAGGTCATGATCGGCGTCGAGGTCAATACGGGAAAGAAGCCCGCGAGATAACCGACCGCAGAGATGCCAATCGCGACATTGCCGATGGCAAGCGACAGAAAATACAGAAAGAATACCAGGAAAAAGCCATCCTTCCCGTAGGCGTCCTCGGCGTAGGCCGACATTCCCCCCGGGCGCTGGTTGAAGATACCGGCCTGGGCGAACCCCCAGGCGATAGCCATTGAGCCGATGGCAGTCACGAGCCAGGAAAGCAGCGAGATGGCGCCGACCTGCGCCATGTTTGCAGGCAGCATGATGATGCCGGATCCCATCATGTTGACGGCGACGATGAAGGTGAGCTGAACCAGGTTCATCTTCTTAGCGGCCGTCTCGGTCGCAAGATGCATTGTGTTCTCGGTCATGATGAGATCCTCTCGCCCCCCTGCTCGCGCACGACGTAGGTGTAGAACTTGATCCGGCCATCGATCCGTTCCTGGAACACGCCCTGGACTTCGTAGTTGAAGCCGGGGAAGCGGTTGAAGGATTCTTCGAAAGCCAGGAAATAGTCACGCATTGGGCGCGCCCTGTCGTCCCAGCGTTCGCCGGGGACGATCACGCCGATACCTGGCGGATAGATCAGCGCCAGGGTTGCGGAGATGCGATTGGCAGCCTCCGTCAGCGGCACGTAATCGACGTTGTTGGCCACCAGCGCTTCGTAGGCCTGCTTCGGAGCAATTGCCGGTTCGGGGAAACTTTCCGAGCGGAAGCAGAGGCGTTGCAGCTCCTTGACACCGGCCTCACGATAGAAGCTGTGCATTTCGCGGCAAATCTGCCGGACCGTGTAGCCGGCATAGCGCTGGCGATTGGCGGCAAACACCGTGGGCAGCACTTCCTGCAGCGGCGCATCACGATCCCACAGGTTCTTGAACTTGACCAGCTTGGCGACAAGGGTGTTCAGCTTGCTCTCATCCTCGGCCGGCGTCAGCAGGAAGAGAAGACTGTTCAGGTCGCATTTTTCAGGCACGATCCGCTGCTCGCGCAGATAGTTGGCGACAACCGTCGCCGGAATGCCGAACTCGCGATACTCGCCGGTCTTCCGATCGATGCCGGGCGTCAGCAGCGTAAGCTTGTTGGGATCAACCATGGTATAGCCGGGCGCATATCCGGCATAACCGTGCCACTTTGCCTGCGGATCGAAACGCCAGCATTGCTGCTCGCGCTTGAGCACGTCTGTTGGGACATCCTCCCACCGTACATCTTCGAGATCGTTTGTGTGTTTTGAACCGGAAACACTGACCTTGTCCGGCACGAAGGGATCGAAGAACCACTGTTCCTCAGTGCCGGCGGCGTTGGACTCGTAGTGCTGAACGAAGCCGCGCAGCTTCTTGCGCACCTCGATCCCCAGCTCGATGCAGCGGTCCCACAGCATCTCGCCGGCTTTGCCTTCATGAACCTTGGCGTTGACATCCAGCGAGGCGAAGAGCGGATAGAATGGAGAGGTCGAAACGTGCATCAGCAGCGACTCGTTGAACCGCTTGTGCTCGACGAACCGCCGCTGGCCGCTGATATGTTCGTCCCGCTTGTGGATTTGCGAGGCCTGTGAGAAGCCCGCCCCCTGTTTGTGCACGGATTGGGTGGAAAACAGACCCGGCATGTCCGCATGAAGATCCTCGAGCCGCATCGGGCTGTGTCCCTCGAAGAGCGGATGAAAGGCATTGTAGCCGATCCAGGCTTCGTCCCAGAGCACGTAGTCGCAGAGGTGGCCGATCTTCTTCATCACCTCCCGCACGTTGTAGATCGTGCCATCATAGGTCGCGAGCTGGATGCAGGCCAGCCGGAAGGGCCTTTCAGCGTTCGCCCGGCCTTTGTCGCTGACGAGAGGATGCTCCTCGATCTTTTGCCGGAGCCATTTCTCGTCCCAGGCGGCCCAGTCGACCGCCCCGATCATGCCGAAAGCATTGCGGGCCGTCGGCAGATAGATCGGGATCGCACCCGCCTGCACCAGAGCGCCCTGGTGGAGGGACTTGTGATTGTTGCGGTCAAAGAGCACGAGATCGCCGCTGCGCAGCACCGCATTGGCGACGACCTTGTTAGAGGTGCTGGTTCCATTCAAGATGAAATATGTGCGGTCGGCGCCGAAGATGCGCGCCGCCTGCTTCTGGGCTTCCACGGCAGGCCCCTCGTGGATCAAAAGGTCGCCAAGATCGACGTCCGCATTGCAGAGATCGTTGCGGAAAATGCTTTCGCCCAGATATTTGAAGAACAGTTGCCCGGCAGGTGACTTGCGATAGAACTGGCCGCCTTGATGACCCGGGCAGTCGAAAGCGATATTTGCCTCACCATCATAAGCCATCATGCCGCCAAAAAACGGGGGCAACAGCGTTTTGCCGTAGTTGACCGCGCTGGAAATGATCTGCTTGGCATAGAAGGCAGGCGTCTGCTGTCCGAGATAGACGAAGCCTTCCACCTCGCCAGCCATTTCGACCACATCCATATCCGCAACGGTCAGCGTATCCGCCATGGCCCAGATCGGCGTAGCGAAGCCGATATCCCTGACGGAGCGGAGGAAGCTGCGCGCGGCCGGCAGCCAGCCGCCCTCGACCGAGCCGATATAGGCGCCGACGGCTGCATCTTCGGACACGTCGGCAGAGTAGCCGTCGCGCAGTTCCACTTCGAAACCCTCGGCGGCAATCTGCGCCAGCAGCTCCACAGCCTGCGGATTATCGCGATCGACGACGGCCACGATCTTCAGCATTTTGTGAAACGGTATGGCGACCGTCGGAGACTTCACATCTCGCGGGATCATTCTTGCGCCCCTTCTGCAATGCAATCGATCAGGTAGCGGCGTCCGCCATCGCCTGGAGCGAAGCGAAGACCATGGATATCCGTCTCGAAACCTGGGAACTTGCTGTCGAAATCCCGGGCATACAGCAGATAATCTTGAATGGACTTCGTGGATGGGGTGATCCGCTCGCCGGGCATGATCAGCGGAATTCCCGGCGGATAGGGAACGATCATCACGGCGAGGATGCGGTCCATGAGATCGTCGATCTCGATGCTCTCGATCTTCCCCTTGACCAGCCGGTCATAGGCATCGGCAGGACGTAGCGCCATTTCCGGCAGGACCGTGTACATGTCGCGCTGGGCCTTCGGCACGTCGTCCTTGCGATAGGTCGCATGGATGTTTTCGCAGAGATCTCGCAACCCCATGCCCGCATAGGCCTCCGGATGGGCTGCGGCGAGTGCCGGCAGCACGCGCGTCAGCGGCGCATTGGCGTCGTAGAGGTCCTTGAAATTGATGAGCTCGGTGACAAGCGTACTCCATTTGCCGCGCGTAATCCCCATTGAGAAGAGAATGAGGAAGGAATAGAGCCCGGTCTTCTCGATCTCGATGCGACGGGAGGAGAGGAATTTCGTGATGACCGCGGCGGGAATGCCGTGTTCTTGCATCATGCCGTTTGCGGACAAGCCCGGCGAAAGGATGGTGACTTTAATCGGGTCGACCATGACATGATTTTCGGCAAGGTCCGCGAACCCGTGCCAGGCCTCACCCGGCTTGAGGACCCAGTCGGCATGAGTGTCGCTAGGCGTCTCGTCGGCAATCGTCGGCTCCCACACATCGAACCACCAGCTTGCTTCCGTCTGTTTTCTGACAGCGTTCATCGCCCGACGGAAGCTGATCGCTTCGTCGATCATTTCCTGAACGAGCGCACGCCCTGCCGGCTGCTCCATCATCGCAGCCGCGACGTCGCAGGAGGCAATGATGCCGTATTGCGGCGAGGTCGAGGTGTGCATCATGAAGGCTTCGTTGAAGCGCGTAATGTCCAGACGCTTGGTGGCGGCATGCTGGATGTGGATCATGGATGCCTGCGAGAATGCAGCCAGAAGCTTGTGCGTCGAATGCGTGGCAAAGGTGATCGCGGTTTTGGATCGCGCCGGCTTCGTCGACGAGATTCCGTGAAAACCATCGTAGAATTCATGGAAGTTGGCATAGGCATACCAAGCCTCGTCGAAGTGCAGCACCTCGACGGCGTCGCCCAATACCTCTTTGATGGCGTCGACATTGTAGCAGAGCCCGTCATAGGTCGAGTTGGTGATCACCATCAGCCGGACCTTGCCGCTGGTCTGCCCGGCAAAGGGGCTTGCGGCAATCTTTTGGGCGATTGATTCCGGCTTAAACTGGTCCTTCGAGATCGGGCCGATGATACCGAGCCCATTGCGCGACGGCGTCATATAGATTGGCGTCGCGCCCGTCATGATCAGAGAATGCAGAATAGACTTGTGGCAGTTGCGATCGCACAGCACGAGATCGCCACGTCCCACCATGCCGTGCCAGATGATCTTGTTGGCTGTCGAGGTACCGCCGACGACAAACATGGTCTCGTCCGTGCCGAAAATACGCGCCGCATTGCGCTCACCCTCGGCGATCGGTCCGACATGATCGAGAAGCGATCCGACACTGCCGACCGATACGGAGATATCGGAACGAAGCGTGTTTTCGCCGAAGAAGGTGTAAAAGAGCTGGCCAACCGGGCTCTTGCGGAAAGCGACGCCACCCCCGTGGCCAGGTGTGTGCCAGGAATAAGCGCCCTCGAGTGTATAAGCCATCAACGCCTTGAACATCGGCGGCGGCAGCCGGTCGAGGTAGTTCCGCGCAGCCTGCGCTATGGCGCGCGCCATGAATTCCGCTGAATCTTCGAACAGCCGGAAGAAGGCATTGGTGTGGCGCAGCACGGTAGCCGGGACGTCTTCCGCAGTCGTGCTGTCGCCGAAGAGGAAGATCGGCAGGCGGTCGTTCCTCTGCCGCTTTGCGGTCAGAACCTCTTCCAGCACCTGCCAGCGCGTAGTCTTGTCCTCGGAGCCGTCGACGGAAATCAACCAGCAGGATTCGGTGTTGAAGATCTGAACGAGCCGGCGCGCATCCTCATAAGACACGCCGGAGACGATCCGGAAGCCTTCTTTTTCGATCGCGGCCGCCAGATCACGCATGCCGCGTCCGGCTGCGTTCTTGCCATCAAAATCCTCGTCGATAACGGCTATCGGAAATGCCATCTGGAATTCCATGCATTCCTCCAGAAACCGGGGGTCAAAGACTGTGGCCGCCATGCAGCGGCGTGCATCTCAGTTTGGAGGATCGTACATGACGCGTGGAGCAGCGTCGTTGATTGCAATCAACGTGAAGCGAAGCATTTCGATATCAGCAGGGAGCGACAATGCCTGACAACGGCTACTCTGCCCATTCCGCGTCGGCGGTGAAGGCGATCGTCAGCCAACGGTTGGCGCTCTCGTCCCCGATCGCCTTCCCTATGTCGTCTCTCAGCGCGTCCCATTCCTCCACGGTCTTCGGAGGAAGCCCTTCGGGCACGATGAAGTAGAGTTCGATCTGCGTTGCTCGGCCGACCCGGGCCACATAGGCGCGGTGAGAAAGGAAGCCGAGGCGGCCAACCATTTCGGCGGCGACCCGGTCGACATGCTGCTGGAGTTCGACCGGGGCAATCAGCAGAATTTCGCTCAGCGCCTTCCAGACGGTGCCGATCGGAAGCGGGATCATGACCAGGCAGACCAACGTCAGGACAAGCGGATCCATATAGCTGGCAAGCCAAGCGGCTTGCGTCTCCTGCACGGCAATGCCGACGAGGAACGCGAGAAGCAAGGCAAACGCAATGCCGCCCGACATGATCCAGGCCTTGATGTCGAGCGAGACGAAATCGGAGTTGATCCGGCGGTTCAGCCGGATGCCGAGGACGGCCATGATCACGCAGACAAGCAGGGTCGCCGCGGAATAGGCGACCGCCATGCCGAAGCGCAGTTCATGGCCGCCGCTCAAGATGCTGATGATGGCGCTGATCAGCGCATAGACCCCGACCGTCATCAGCAGGCAGCCATTGAGCATGAGGACTATCGGCTCCAGATGCCAGAAGCCCATGGTAAAACGGTTTCGAATCCTGCCGGACCGGGTGTCGCTCTTAGTCGATCTTATGATCAGGCTCGAAACCCAGAGCGCAAGCCCGGTCATGGCTGCATCGGCGAGTGAATAGACGCCATCGAAAGCGATCGAGAACGAGCCCGAAAGGATGCCGAAAACGACACCGAGTACGGCAACCACGATGGTCGCAGCGATCGAGATCCGCAAAAATCCCTGTTCGTTCGACATCGCCACCTCCCGCGCGGTCACCGGTCCGCCCATTCTAACGTCTCCGCGCTAATCTTGAAGGCATTCAGCATGGAAGATTCGGAACGATCGGCGACTTTGCATCGACCGAATTGCAGCGCCTAAAGCGCGTCGCATCAAACTTGATTCATGCGACGCGCTTTAGTCCTCTGTTTTTATGCATGTCGTTATCCCGGAACCGCTGCACCCTTCCGGGCGACATGCTTTAGTTTGGATGGAAATCTCGCTTGTGATGGCTATTTGCGAAAGCCAGGGCAGCGGTTAGACAGCCTCATCGCCCAATGGCAGAAGCCTGGCAGTCTCGGCCTACTCCGCTACCGTGGTGGGAGCACGGTGGGCCAGGCTTGCGTCTTCCGCTCGGTCGAGGTGAGCCGCTATACAAACTCGCGATCATCGTCTGGGAGATCATGGGAGGCGGTGCGACCCGCCTCGACCTGACATTCGTGGGGCACGTCAGCGCCGATAATCGTCATTTAGTATAAAAAGTCATGTTGCCGTTGCGTGCCCGTGACACCCACTCGATATCGTTCGGCCCGAGCTTTTTGGTCTTGAGCTGCGCCACGAGCCATTTGTTCGACCGAATTGCGGCTCTGATAGCTGAAACGTGTTCTTCACTCCCTGGTTGTGGGTGTGAACCGGTCTCCGAAAAACCTGCGACCCTGTAGCTCACGATCGTGAATCTTTTGCCGTGATAAGCCCGCACCGCGTCAGGCAAACTCTCACTCCAGTTCATTCTTCGAAATTCGCGTCGATCCTGCTGGGCTTGTATCGGAAGGGTACCGGCGAAAGCAGTCAACGCGGCAACTCCAATGATCACGGCCATCTTCATCTCTTTAACTCCTGAGAACAAAATGTTCCTCGGCGCGAAAGATAGCCCATGCGCAGGAGCCGGGCATTGAGTTCGATCAATGGTGTCCAGGCGAGAGCATGATGAATGGAAAGAGGCCATTCCCGCATGGCCACGCACACTGTTCTAGCGGCAAAGTGGACGGTTGCAGACTACGCATTGAACCGGATTGCGGCGCCTATTGTTTGGGTGGAAGATCATGCCGAGGAACCGCTGTCCGAAAGCGCATCGGCACGGAAAGGAAGATTCTCGGGAGGTCTTCATGACAACGTCGCCAAACGGCAAGAGCCTGGGGCTTGCCGCCTGCACCGCCATCGTGGTCGGAAATATGGTCGGGTCCGGGTTTTATCTTTCCCCGGCTGCCGTCGCGCCCTATGGCAATCTGGCGATCATCGTGTGGATCCTTATGGGTGCCGGTGCGATCTGCCTCGGTCTCACCTTCGCGCGTCTTGCAAGCCTTGTGCCCGCCGTCGGAGGACCCTACGCCTATACGAGAATCGCCTACGGCGATTTCGCAGGCTTTTTGATCGCCTGGGGTTACTGGATCTCCATCTGGACATCGCTGCCCGTCATCGCCATTGCCTTTACCGGAGTGATGGTCGATCTCTTCCCTGCCCTTGGCAATCGCTTCGCCGCGACCGTGCTGACCCTCGGTGTGATCTGGGCGATCGTGCTCGTCAATCTTCGCGGCGTTCATGCAGCCGGCCTCTTCGCGCAGGTTACCACCTATGCCAAGCTGCTCCCGTTCGGTGCGGTCGCCATTATCGGTCTTCTCTATATCGATCCGTCGCATTTCTCCGAATTCAATCCGAGCGGCCAGCCGCTGCTGCAATCGGTCGCGACGCTGGCGCCACTGACGATGTTTGCCTATCTCGGGCTGGAATCGGCGACCGTTCCTGCCGGTGATGTCGAGAACGCCGAGCGCACCATTCCCCGGTCGACGGTGATCGGGATCTCGATCGCCGCCACTCTTTACGTGCTTGGCACCATCGTGGTGATGGGCCTCGTCCCGCGCGAGCAGCTTGTTCATTCGGTAGCACCCTTCTCCCAGGCCGCCGGGATCATGTGGGGGCGCACCGGCGAACTGGCGATCTCTATCGCGGTCCTGATCTCCTCGATCGGAGCGCTCAACGGCTGGACCCTGCTGATGGGCCAGGTTCCGATGGCGGCTGCCCGCGACGGGCTGTTTCCGCCGCTTTTCGCGCGGCTCTCGCCGCGCGGCGTGCCGGCATGGGGCATGGTCATTTCAGCCTCGTTTGCAACGCTTCTGGTGCTGGTTCAAGCGATCGGCTCCGAAGGCTTTGCCGCCGTCTATCGGCTGATGGTCGGGCTGAGCACGATGACCGCCGTCGTTCCCTACGCCTTCTGTTCGCTGGCCAGAACCCTTGTGGCAGGCGTGACGCACGGGCACATGCCAAAGGTCAGCACGATCGAGCTCATCGCCTTTCTCTTTGCGATCTTCACTCTCTATGGCTCCGGCGCCGAGCCGGTGCTTTATGGCCTGGTCCTGCTGATGCTCGGCATCCCCGTCTATGTCTGGCAAAGGCGAAATGCAGCTGGTGCGAGAGACAAAGAGACGGCTCCGAGTGCAGCAACGCACCCGGCGCTCTCGCGATAAGTTGTCATGAAAGATCAATGCATGTCGCCCGGAAGTGTGCAGCGGTTTCGGGATAATGACCATGCATAAGAACAAAAAGCTAAAGCGCGTATCAATCAGATTTGATGCGACGCGCTTCAGTGCCAGCTCAGGCAATCAAAGCCGCTATTGATGATCGTCCCGCGCTCGCCGCGCACCATTCCGGCAATATCGGCAAGCGAGCCAATTGCCGCCGTCCCGCCCGCTGTGCGCGCAAAATGGCAGGCGGCTTCGACCTTGGGACCCATCGATCCAGCCGGGAAGGAGAATTGCTTGAAATCATCGGGGCGGGCGCAATGGATCGCCTTCTCTGACGGTTTGCCCCAGTCGGTGCAGACGGCCTGAGCATCGGTCGCCATGATCAGAAGATCGGCGGAGAGCTCGCGCGCCAGAAGCTCCGAGCATAGATCCTTGTCGATCACCGCCTCGACACCGATCAGCTTCCGGTCACTCCCTTTTTCGTACATCGTCGGGATGCCGCCGCCGCCGGCGCAGATAACGATCGTGCGCTGTTCCAGCAGCCAGCGGACTGGACGAATTTCGAAGATGCGCATGGGCGCCGGCGAGGCAACGACACGCCGCCACTTTTCCCCATCCTGCTTGAAGACCCAGGCCTTTTCGGCGTGCAGCCGGTCCGCTTCCGCCTTCTCATAAACAGGACCGACGAATTTGGTCGGGTTCTGGAAGCCCGGATCGGCGGCATCGACTTCTACCATGGTCAGCAGCGTTGCCAGAGGCTGCTCGAACGGCAGCAGGTTGCCGAGTTCCTGCTCCAGCATGTAACCGATCATGCCCTCGGTTTCAGCGCCGAGAACATCGAGCGGATAGGCTTCCTCCGGTTTATAGGCCGCGCCCTGAAGCGCAAGTAGCCCCACCTGCGGGCCATTTCCGTGCGTTATGACGATCTCATGCTCGCCCGCCAACGGCGCAATCGCATGAGCCGCGGTCCGCGCATTCCGTCTCTGGGCATCGGCAGTCATGGGTTCCCCACGCCGGAGAAGCGCATTGCCGCCTAGCGCTATAACGATCCGCATCCTAATCTCCCAAGGTAGCGACAAGCAGGGCCTTGATCGTGTGCAGGCGATTTTCCGCCTGCTCGAAGGCGACATTGGCCTCGGACTCGAAGACGTCGTCGGTGACCTCAAGGCCGTTGCTCATGCCGTAATCTTCCGCGATCTGCTTGCCCAATACCGTCTCGGTGTCGTGGAAAGCCGGCAGGCAATGCATGAATTTGGTCTGACGATTTCCGGTTGCCTTCATCAAGGCTTCGTTGACCTGATAGGGCGTTAGCAGCTTGATGCGTTCGCGCCACACATCCTTCGGCTCACCCATCGAGACCCAGACGTCGGTGTGAACGAAGTCGACCCCCCGGACCGCCTCATTGGGATCATCAGTGACCAGCAGGCGCGCACCGGACTTCTGCTGCAGGTCCTTGGCGATCGTCATGTACTCGTCGGAGGGCCAGAGCGACTTGGGGCCGCAAATGCGCACATCCATGCCCAGTAGGCAGCCGATGATAAGAAGCGAGTGCCCCATGTTCGAACGCGTGTCGCCCACATAGGCATATTTGATGTCGGCGATCGGCTTGTCGCTGTGCTCGCGCATCGTCATCACGTCGGCGATCATCTGCGTCGGATGATATTCGTCCGTCAGGCCGTTATAGACCGGCACGCCGGCGTAGCGCGCAAGCGTCTCCACGCCGTGCTGGGCGGATCCGCGATATTCGATCGCGTCATACATGCGGCCAAGGACACGCGCCGTGTCCTTGAAGGATTCCTTGTGGCCGATCTGCGAGCCGGATGGATCGAGATAGGTCACGTTGGCGCCCTGGTCCGAGCAGGCGACCTCGAAGGCGCATCTTGTCCGCGTCGAGGTCTTCTCGAAGATTAGGCAGATCTCCTTGCCCTTGAGGTGCTGCTGTTCGGTGCGGGCATATTTGGCACGCTTGAGATCGCGGGCGAGATCGAGGAGGTAGCGGAATTCGCGTGGCGTATAGTCCTGCACGGTCAAAAGCGAGCGATTGCGCAGATTGAAGCTCATTGTCTTGCTCCGTCGGTGTGTTTCATGGGTGAAAACGTCAGTATGCAGGCTCGCGCCAGATGGGGCATGTCATGCAATGCCCTCCACCACGACCACGGCCGAGTTCGGAGCCACGGATGGTAATGACCTCGATCCCTGCCTTACGCAGAAGTGTGTTCGTGTAGGTATTGCGGTCGTAGGCGACGACGACGCCGGGCTCGAGTGCGACGACATTGTTGCCGTCGTCCCATTGTTCGCGCTCCGCCTGGTAGGAATTGCCGCCGGTTTCCACGATGCGCAGTTTCGGCAACTCGAGCGCCTCGCTGACAACATCGAGCATCGACTGACTTTCGGGGTGAATCTCGAATGTTCCGTCGTCATCCCTGGGGTACATGCTGTAGCAGCGGATCTGGTCGACGACCTCGGCAAACAGCGTGACGACATCGCGATCGCAAAAGCTGAAAACGGTGTCGAGGTGCATTGCCGCGCGGCTCTTCGGCATCAGACAGCCGATCACCCTCTTGGCCGCCTTGCTCCTGAACAGGGCCTGCGCCACCTGGCCAACGGCCTGGTAAGTCGTGCGCTCACCCATGCCGATCAGGACCGTGCCGTTGCCGATCGGCATGACATCGCCGCCCTCCATCGAGGCATTGGCGAACTGATTGTCTGAATCGCCCCACCAGATCCGGAAATCGCCACCCAGAAAGATCGGATGAAACTTATAGATCGCCCGCTGGATCAGTGTCTCTGCGCGTCTCGCCGGCCAGAACATCGGGTTGCAGGTCACGCCGCCGTAAATCCAGCAGGAGGGGTCGCGCTGAAACAGCGTGTTCGGGATCGGCGGAATGACGAAATCCGTTTCCGGCAAGGCACTGAGCATCAGCGACTTGGCCTTGACTTCCGGCAGATCGGAGATCGCGATGCCGCCGATCATGAACGCGGCGAGCTGTGTGGCCGGCATCTCGTCAAGCCATGGCCGCATCGCCTCGGCAATCTGCGAGCCGAGTACATTCGGAGTGATGCGTCGGTCCAATATGAAGTCACGTGCCTGCTTGTTGGTCAGCGCCTGGCCAAGCAAGTCGTGGAGTTCGAGAACTTCTACGCCTCTTTCCTGCATCTTCAGCACGAAATCGAAGTGATCTTTCTGAGCCTCATGCACCCATAGGACATCGTCAAAAAGCAGGTCATGGCAGTTGGCAGGCGTCAGGCGCTGATGCGCCAGAGACGGTTTGCAAACCATGACAGTTCTGAGCTTTCCAACCTCCGAGTGAACGCCGAAACCACGCATGTGGCCCTCCCTGCAGCTTTTTGGATCGCGGCGCCGCCGCTGGTTATTGGCCATCACACTATTTGGGCCGGCTCGGTCATGTCATTGATCGCAGACAATCGGTAACGCAGTATGTGGTGGGTGAAGCCAAGGGAATGCGGTCGCATTCACTGGAGGCCCGAAACGACACATCGATAGATTTGCCATACCCGCCAATGGGTGGGGTGAACGTCGAGCACTTCACCCGTCATGGCATTGATCCAGCCACCGGGGAGACGCTGGCAAGGAAAAACCAGCGCATGAACGCCGTCATCGTCGATGACAGCGAGCTCTATATCAAGTTCGAACGGAGCTTCGACAGGCAACCGCCACATCGCCGCGCCCTCCCCCAACGATTCATCGGGTTGACCGGATGCGAGGTGTCATTCAGGCACGCTATTCCACCGGCATGCCTTGCCTCGATCAGCTGCCTATGGCCATCGAATGAACCCGCTATGCGCTGGCATTGCGATAAGACAGCAATCACGCGCCTTGTGTGCGGAGATAGATCCGACCGGCTTTTGGCATCGCTCATTCGAGTAAAAGATCAGGTTGCCATCAGGACAAACGTTCTGATCATTCAACTCCCTCACATGGCCACGTAGCCTTTGCTTCTCACAATAATAGAACAATGAAGCGGACGCATTGAGCCGAATCAATAGGGTCATGGCGAGCGCTAACGACAGGATCGCGTCAAAAGCCCCAAGGAAGAACAATAGAGGCTACGCGATCCTACACCGGTTCCTCATCCAAAGATGGTAGTATTACGCCATCGGTCGAGAAGAACGACGGTCCCAAGGGCCAATGCGTCTCAAAGGGCGGAGGAGACCATCATGTCCATCAAGATGGAGGCACCGCATGTCGTTGCCGAAACCAGTGCCGCCGCCGCGATTGTGGTGGGTCAAGCATGGTCCTTGACGCCGCAACTGCCACACCCCGAGCCGGTGGGCGCTTTGACCGAAGAAGAAGACGGGCTGCGGATGGATTGGATCCGGCAACTCCACGAAGACATGCCGGATGCGGTGTTTTTCATCAGCCATCTCCACGAAATTTCAGCTTGCAACAGGGCTGCGGTCGCATTGTTCGGCTACGAAGAGCGCGAGTTGATTGGCCGCAAGATCGATTTTGTCTGGCGTGCGACACCGAATGTTCAACTCAAGGGACGATGGGGAGACCGCGGCGCAGTGCGTGCCGGCTTGGCGATCACCAAGAGCGGAGCCCAATTCCCGACTGCCTTGACCATCGTCAGAAAGCACGGCGAAAAAGGCTTCTTCACCGCGGCGATTTTCGAGGACTATCAAACCGAGAGCGAGACTTTGCTGCAAGTTCAGGAGCTTCAGCACGAGGTTGCCCGCCTTGCAAGAGTGATTGAATTGGGAGAGATGGCATCCACCCTTGCGCATGAACTTTCCCAGCCACTGTCGTCCATCGCAGCTTATTCCCAAGGCTGCGGCCGCCTCGCCACGGATGGCCCCCGGCGCGACGAAGAACTCCGTGAAGCACTGTTGGAAATCACACAGAATGCGCTCTGGGCAGGTAGTCTTGTCCAGAACATAAGAGAATTCGCCGTGCGCGGCACCTCCGAGCGGAAACCGCAGGAGATGCACGAACTGATCCATCGGGCGATAAGACTCGCGCTTATGGGGTCGCGGCGAAAAGACCTTCATACGAACTTCCAACTCAAGGCAGCGCGGGACGTCGTTCTCGCAGACAGCGTTCAGGTGGTGCAAGTGCTCACAAACCTCCTCCGCAACGCTTTGGAGGCGACGGAGTGTGCCGAGCAGCCCTCTATCGGGATCCGGACGACAGTAGAGAACTTCTCGTCTCTCGTCGTTGAAGTGTCCGACAACGGCTGTGGGATTGCAGCCGAGATGGAAGAGACGTTGTTTCGCCCCTTCGTGAGCGGCAAGCCACATGGCCTCGGTATGGGCCTGGCATTGTGCAAGCGCATTGTTGAAGCGCATGGGGGCCGCATAAGCGCACACAAAGGAAGAGAGAGCGGTTCGATCTTCTCGTTCTCAATTCCGCTGGTGGAGACCAAGACAGATGGCGAACGACCTTACGATCCATCTCGTCGATGACGAGGAGTCGTTGAGACGATCGTTGACATTTTTGCTGGTGTCGGCAGGTTTTGCCGTGCGGGCGCACAGCTGCGCAAACGCGTTTCTGGAGCTTCTGCCCCTTTCGGGTAGAAGCTGCCTGATCACGGACCTGCGCATGCCCGATGTCGACGGCATCGAATTGCTTCAGCGCCTGCATCGGCTGAGTGCGGACGTTCCGGCAATCGTCATTACCGGCCAGGGCGATGTCGGTGCAGCCGTTAACGCGATGAAGGCGGGGGCATCGGATTTCCTGGAAAAACCTCTCAGGGAGGAAGCGCTGATCGCGGCCATCAACCTGGCAATGGGTCAAAGGCGGCAAAGTCACACAATCGTCGATTCCGAGAGCGTCGCGGCGCGTGTTCGTCAGCTCACAGATCGCGAACATCAGGTTCTGACCGGCGTGCTCGACGGCTTGCAGAACAAGATGATCGCCTATCATCTGGGTATCAGCTCGCGTACGGTGGAAGTCCATCGCGCCAACGTGATGGCCAAGATGGGCGCCCGCAATCTGGCGGAACTCATGCGCATGGCCATGACCGTTGACGCGGTTGCGCAGTCGACTGAAACCGGACCGACCTCACCGGTCTGGCCAGCCTACGCTCGATAGGCCAAAACTAACCTTTGCAACTGCAATCTACTCAGCTATGGTGCTTTAGAAGACGCTTATAAATGCGTGATCAAGTCGTGGGGGCGATCATGAGAAACGCAGCAAAGGTCAATCTATTCAGCACGCTTACACCGACCGCTGAGGAAATCTGCAAGCAAGTTCAGCGAATTCTCGGAAGCGAAGAATTTCACGCGCCGAAACGTGGGCGAAATTTCCTGGAGTTTGTTGTCAACGAAACGCTCGCTGGACGAGCAAGCTTCCTGAAGGCATTTACTATTGCAAATGTGGTTTTTGGTCGGGAAGCCTCATTTGACCCGCAGAATGACCCGGTCGTACGCATAGAGGCTGGCCGGATACGAAAAGCCCTGGAACGCTATTATCTCGTCGCAGGCCACGCGGACGCGGTCGTCATAACGGTGCCTAAGGGCGGATACGTGCCGCATTTCGAATATACCCGGGACGCGTCGGTACCGGCGCCACCTCGGAGCGACCCGGAAAACGCGCCTGCCGCAGACCTGGCGGATCAACGACATCCGCTTCAGGAGGGGCAGCCTCCGGCGCTGCCGACCGCTCGCGGCGTCGCAACCGGACTTCTGGCCGTATTCGTGCTTCTTTTCCTCGCGCTTGCCTCGGGACTTTTGGTTGCGCGACATGCCCAGACCAGTTCTCCGCCGTCAGCTGCCTCCATGCCGACGGTCGCTGTCGAGTTTTTTGCAACGAGCAGCTCCGTTGACTCCAGTTTGGATATCGCCCGCGGCCTGAGGGACGACATTATTGGCCAGCTCGCCCAACGCGATGACATCGTCGTCGTCGCCGATCCGTCAAGAAATGATCATACCGCTGTTGCTGACTACGCGCTTCAAGGCAACATCCAGATGGACGGACGCAAGCTGCGCTCGGTTGCAAGGCTGGTGCGCCAAGCAGACGGGGCGGTCATTTGGGCCAGTAATTTCGATGCCGATCTTCGCGCTCAAAACAAGCTCGGCATTCAAACAAGTGTCGCCCGGCAAATCGTCGGCGCCATAGCGCAGCCCCATGGCGCCATCTTTCAGGCCGACACAAGTGTGCTCGCCACGCCAATGGAGAAGGGCAACCGGGATGCCTATGTCTGTACCTTGGCCTATCAGAGTTATGTCCAGACGATGACCGCTCAAAGTCATAGCGCTGCACGCGAATGCTTGTGGCAGGCAACCCGGCGAACGCCTGATAGCGCTACATCCTGGGCGCTCTTGTCCATGGTCTACCTTGACGAAATCAGATTTCGCTACAAGCTCGGGACATCGCCCTCTGTCGAATCTCTCGAACTTGCAACCGTTTCGGCCGAACGGGCCGCTTCGCTCGCGCCGCACGATCCCCAGGTGCTGCGGGCAAGTATGCTGGTGAACTTCTTCAGGGGGGATATCGACAAGGCACTGGCGGCCGGGACTGCAGCCTATGCTGCAAATCCGAACGATGTGGAGGTTGCGGGCGAATACGGCCTGCGACTGGCGATGTCCGGAAAATGGCAATCAGGCTGCGAGTTGATATCAGTCGCAATCGACAAAAATGTCGGCCCCCAAGGCTATTACCAAGGCGGCATGGCGCTCTGCGCATTTATGCGGGGCGATATGGAAGCCGCGGAACGGTGGTCTCGAAAATCCGATCTCGACTGCAGCCCGATGCGTCACCTCGTATTGCTATCCATTCTTGGAGCCGCTGGGAAGATGGATGAAGCCAAGCTGGAACAGGATTGGCTCCATGTCAATGCGCCCGCATTGATGACGAACATCCGCCAGGAGATTTCCCTACGCCTTAAGCGCCCGGAAGATCAGGAGCGGTTTTTTGACGGGCTGCGCGCCGCTGGCGTGGCCGTCAACCTCCCATCGTAAAAATAGCGCGTCGCCCCAAAATCCGATCACCCGAGAAGACGACGGTAAAGACTCAAAATGCGACGGCTATGGCTCGGAGCCCGAACGGCCCAGCTTGCGGCTGGTTGAAATCTCCTTCGTGATTTGAGCGGCAACCTCATCCTCGACATCGAGAATGGTTTGATCACTGAGGTCGCGATCATATTGATTTGCCCAGACGACCGTGCCATCGGCGCCGTTTATCAGGCGGACATGCAGACGTAGAGCCGCGCCGCCCTCGACAAGAGCACTTCCCTGCAAATTGAAGAGCGGGCCGATAGGCTCCATGCCGGATTGCCCGGGAGCGAGCACGACAAAGTCGTCCACCTTGACGAGCTTGGCGATGAGTTGATCGACCACTCCCTTCGCAAAGTCTGCTCCTTGCGCGGTAGCCCCGAGGGCTGCGAAGGGTTCGACGACAATCCTGGTCTTGCTGTTCAGCATTGACTGGGCAGGAGCTGGCAGCGTCCCCGCCGGCAAGAGGTAGGATGCGAGGGGACGGATGAGGGCGAGAACCACCATAGCGCCCAACAGGGCCGGAATGCCGATCGGCAGGAGGAGATCTCGATAGGTCAGCGGTCGCTCGTGTCCGGGGGGATTTTCCTTTTTCTCGTAACTTGGCGCAGACACGTCGCCTGGCTTGGAGTCGTTTTCACCGCTCGAAAAGTGCGGAACATAGCCCCCCTTGGGAATGGTGATCCGAATCGGGTCGCTGCCTCCGGAAACGAGATAGTATCGTTCGATTGCGCGACGGATACGCCCCGCCTCGATACGGACAACAGGATCGTTCTGCGCGTCGAAGGAGGCATCGCGTCCGAATACCGCCTGCGCAATCGTAGAGGCCTTGAGCTGCTCGCCGTGCCCATCGAGCGTCTCTTCTACGATATATTGGAGAAAGCGGCGCCCGCGTTCGGGAGCGAGGAATTCCGAACTTGCGAGCATACGATCAAGCTGAGCACGAATGCTTGCGGATTCTTGTCGTGCCTGGCTGTCCCCTCCCTCTTCCGGTGCCATTTAGACCTCCCGCGATACGGCTCTCCAGGGGCAATAGCTTATACACCAGTCCGTGATCGCCTGCTTCCGTAGCAATACGTAAGGGGTATCTCGAATACCGGGACATGCAACGATTGCTTATGCTGCAGCGTCGGATGGGGGGCGATTCACATGTTTCAGGCTCAGGCGATCGGAAAATACACGACGGTTCCCGACCACCGCCACAGGGCGGGTTCAGGGGCGGCAAAAGATCAGTCAATAAAATTCAGCGCCGACGAGACGATCTATAGCGAAGGCGAACACGTTATTGCGATCTACCAGGTCGAAGCAGGCGCAGTCCGGATATACCGCCTGACATCGAACGGCCAGCGGCACATCTTATCGTTCTGCGGCAAGGGCGAATGGTTCGGGCTCGAGATCGGAAATGTGCGAACCGATTTTGCAGAAGCCATCTGCGAAACTCGCATAAGACCGTTTCGTACCAATCAGGACGCAGTCGTTCCCATCGATCTTTTGCAGATTGCCCTGACGGGCCTTGCGAAGGCACAGCAAAAACAACTCATCATCAGCGAGCAAAGCGCGCTGAAGCGCCTTGCGGCCTTTGTTCAGGAGATGGTTGACCGTCATCCCGAGGATCCGGAATTCGATATCATGATGTGTCGCAGCGACATTGCCGACTATCTTGGCCTGACGGTTGAAACGGTTGCCCGCTCTTTCACGAAGCTGCGGGAAAAACACATCCTTCGTCTCAACGGCAAATCGCAACGAATTGTCCGGCTTCTCGACCGCGATGCACTCATCGCCTTAACGATTTAGCGAAAGCGGCCATCGCCTAAAGCATGTCGCCCGGAAGTGTGCAGCGGTTCCGGGATAACGACATGCACAAAAACAAAGGCCTAAGGCGCGTCGGATGAATAAAGTTTGATGCGACGCGCTTTGGACCGCAACAAAGGGGATTGAACCATGACAGATGCGTCCCGCAAAAGACCGACCAAGGGATTTGTTGCAGGCTTGATCGGCGCGGCAGCGTTGGGGGCGGTTTCTCAAGTGACCGTCGCCCGCGCCGAGGACGATCCCTTCTCCCAGTTTCCGTTGGTCATCCATTGCAAGTACAATGAGACGTACCATGCGTTTTACATATCGCGGGTCTCCCATGACGGTGTGGCGACTTATGTGGCATCTGATCGGATCGCCGGCACGATCACGCTTGATGGAAAGGCTAAGGCGATCGGTGGGGCGGGAGGCGGCAGCTGTGTCGGCAAGACATTGGTGGAGCTTCGCGCATCGCAACAAGCTTATGATTTGAAACCTTAGAGATGCCGAAAGTGTGAGCGGTTTTCGGACGAAATCATGCTTTAACCGATTAATTTAGAACAGGATTCAGACTATGGGCTGGCCGGCTTGAAGGCATCCTGCTCCAGCGCGTCTCATCTGCTTTGCCGGCAGGCTCACTTAGCCGGCGTCGCCGCGTTTGCCTGCTGCGCGCGGATTGCTTGAGCGGCTGCCGCGGCGCCCTTTTCGTCTCCTCCGACCTGCACCGTCGGCTGCGCGAATGCGATCCCGTTGGCCAGGAACACCTCGCGAATTTTGGCATAGGCCTTGCGACGGATATACGTCTGCATACCCGGAACCGTAGTCATGGCGAAGCTCAACACGATGCCGTAGTCGCCGAACTGCTCGACGCCCTTCATTTTCAGCGGCTCGAGGAAGTTCGGCCCGAGTTCCGGATCTTCCACCAGTTCTGCTCCGATCTTCTTGGTCAGCTTGCGCGCCTTGTCTATATCGGTATCGAACCCGACGGTGATCCTGAACTTGTCGATCACCCAGTCCCGGCTCATGTTTTCGACAGCACCCAGTTCGCTGAACGGCACCGTGAACACTGGGCCGCGATGATGGCGCAGACGAACCGAGCGGAGGCTGAAGCTCTCCACCGTTCCCTTGTAATCCTTGGCCTGGATGTATTCGCCCACACGGAAAGCGTCGTCGAGCATATAGAACACACCGTTAATGATGTCCTTCACCAAAGTCTGTGAGCCAAAACCGATGGCCACACCGAAGATGCCCGCTCCCGCGATCAACGGACCGATCTGTACACCCAATTGCGCCAGCACGATCAGTCCCGCCATGACCGCAACAGCGACGGCCAATGCGTTGCGAAAAATCGGAAGAAGCGTGCGGAACCGGGCACGTCGGGCCGCGTCCGCCGGCGCGAGCGATGTCGTGCCGGTCGATACGCGCAGCGTTCGGTCGATCCAGCCCCGTGCCATCTGCCAGAGAAGGTCGGCAACCACGAGGATGAGAACGCTTTTCAGGCCGCCGTAAAAAAACGCGGCGATCATCGGATCGCGCTGACCCAGCGTGTCCGGATTGAGATGCCAGACAAGCGCCAGCCATCCCACGGCGAGGACGAGAACCGCGGCGCGTGCCCCTCGCGCGACCAAGATACCGTGCAGGCTACCGGGATCGCTGGTGAAGGATAGCGCCAGGCGACCGACGGCGTTCAGGATACCCGGCAACACCAGCGCGTAGATGCCGATCCAGAAGAGGCCCCTCATATTGAGACACCAGACGAGCCACAGGACGACGAGGTAGGCCGTTATCGCCACTTTCCAGGCGCGGCTTCCCTCCCAGATCGACCATGCTGCCTCGATCGCAAGCAGCAGTCCAACCACCGAGAAGCAGTAGCTGATAGCATAGCTGATCTCAGGGGAAACGCCGAGTGGCTCGCCGACGGCCGCGGTGGCGAGCGCAAAACAAATGAGCCCGGACAGGACCAACAGCCTCCTGCGCAGGGCGGAACCCATTGCCGCCACGGACAGGAGCGCGGCAGCCAATCGAAACAGGATAAACGCCGAGAGATAAGCAAGAAGCGTCACACGTGCGAGTGGCGGCCAGTCGATCGCGAAAAATACGATACCCATCGCTCCGGCGAAGATGCCGATCGGGATAAGCCGGCCAAGCAATGCCTCGCGGCGCGCGGCAAACCTGCGATACACCGCCTCGGCGGCGAGACCGAAAGCGACCAAGCCGCCGAATATCACGAAGACCGGCGCATAGCCCCTGCTGGCGGCTTCGCGCCTTGCTCTCGTCGCCGCCGCCGTCACTTCCGCCGGTATCGCAGGTATCGCCGAAAGGATCTGGTTCACCCGCAGCCGCGCCCCAGCCTCCCACTTGGCCAAGGCCGAATTGCCCGCCGGTGAAACGGGTGTCGCAAGCTCGCTCTGCTTGCGGCTATCGAGCCAGGCCTTTACGTCCGGATCCTGCAGCAGGCGAACGAGTTCGTCGATTTTCTGCTGCGGTTCCGCCAGTGGAGTCTGCGCCCATGCATTTAACGCGAAGAGAAAAACGGCGATGAAGGAAAGAAGCCATCTCAACCTGGAACTCCTCACTGCGTCAGCGTTTGTTGCTTCAGGTCGCCGTCGAGTGTCTCCTTAGCGGATCGTGGGGGTCTCTTCTGTATGACGGGCTGCTCGATGATCTCAATCGGTGCCGCGACCGCGGTAGCGGCAACGGTGCCGATATTGGTCACCGTTCCGCCGACGACGGCCGTAATGCCTTGGCCCAATGTGACCTTGGAATCGGTAAGGGTCTGGCCGGTCATGAGGCGCTGACCGATGAGTTGGACAATCTCGGGACTTTCGGCGAATTTGCCATGGTTTAGACTGTCGTTGCTCTTCACCTTCGTCAGGTCGATGGCGGTGATGCCGGCTTTTTCCAGCTTCGAGCGGTAGGGCTCTTCGGCCGGATTGATCGCGCCGAGACGGGAGACGCGTCCCGTGATGAAGCTGGAGATCGCAAGCGCCTTGTCATCCTGAGAGACGAAGATCGTGAATTTTGGACGTGGCTCGCCCATCTCCACATATTGTTTGGCGAAGACCTGGATGTCGATGTCAGGCGAGGCCAGTATGACATTGTGGATCTTCGAATTGACGTGGCCGTCGCGTATCCCCATCTGCCGCAGAGATTCCATGGCAAGCCAAGTCCCCATCGAATGGGCCATGATGGTGATGTCCTTGACGTTGGGATCAGCTGCCAGCGTGCGCAGTGCCTGCTCCAGCGCCGTACGCGAATAGTTCGTACTTTCCTTGTCGTATTCGTAGGCGGTGATCTCCGCTCGCGACGGCCAGGTGAACAAGACCGGCGTCGCCTGCATCTTGCTATCGTGGACGATCTGCGCCAGCCGGAAAACCGAATCCTCATAGGTGTTGTTGAAGCCGTGAACGAAGACGAGCGCATGTCCGCCGTTCACATGCTGCCGGAACCAGACGCGGCCTTGTGCCACCGTGTCGATCTGCTGAACACTGGTCACGGCAAAGTCGGTGGCAGGATTCGGAGGAAGGCGCTTTGGCCACTGCACGGTGCCGACTTCGCGCTTTGCCGGGATAGAAATCGAGATCTGGGTCAGATGCGGTTTGGGACTGCGCTCGCCGTTGAAGAGCGTGGCGGGGCTTCCCGAAGGCTCGCGCGTGGTCGCGACCAGCATGTCGACCCTAGCTGTCGGGGGCATCGACGATGACGTTGAAACCGGTGTCATCACGCCGCCCGGATGCCCGCAACTCGTCAGAAGAAGAAAAAGAGCCACACCACATTTTGCCATGCACGCATCCACGCATCCTGCGATCGCTCAGGAGGAAGCTTTCCGAGCCCAAACACTAGCAGGCTGACCATGCCGACACCTGTAGCATCACGTAATATCTGTAGGTTTTCCGATGATCAGCCATGGTCTCAGCTTTCCGAATTGCCGGATCCCGACCGCAGATGCTTGCGCCTCTACCGAAGGGGACGGCGACCAATGAGAACTGCGCAATTGCCGGTCGCGATCGCTGGGATGGCCTTATCAGCGGGAACGAAATCCAGACGCCATGGTTAAGCCCTGGAGCGGCGCCTCGTCCCGGGAGCCGCGCGAGGAGATGTAGCCGAGGAGCATGTTGTGAATGTCCTGATGTTCAACAGAGTGAGAAACAGTCACGACGGTCCCGATGCCCCTTTCGTGACCACGGACGGTGATAATCGGAAGCTCTACAGGTTCGCTCTGCAATACGATATGGACGGCAAAAGCTGGGCGACTGAAATATGGGCCTATTCCTCTCAAGATGCCGAAGAGCGCGTGGCCGCGATGCGCCGATCGATGACGATGTGCGGCCAACTTTACGGCGAGGTGGAAGTTTAAAGCCCCGAGGTGCTTCGGCATCTCCGATCATGAGCAACGAAGATATTCGTCTGTCTCCAGCCCTTCGGCCGGCTGAAAGCGTCAATCTCGTGGAAAATCGGTCGATCGATCACAACGATGCGGTTTGTCCGGTATCGTACAGCAACGAAGAGCGCGCACACCGCTTTCCTTCTTATTACGGGAGGAAAAAATGAAGCGCTCGTTCCCAACAAGCTCAGCGTCGCATTGCAAAACAACGTCCGCCATTGAGTCGGAGATCGTCCAGTTGACGCCGGCGTTACGTGCATTTGCCCGGAGGTTCCTGCGCAGCGAGGACGACATCGATGATCTCGTGCAGGAAACGCTGCTGAAGGCATTGAACTCGCGACACCTCTATAAGCCCGACACCTCTCTCAAATCCTGGCTGTTCACAATCCTGCGAAACACATTTTGCACCAACTACCGCCGACAGAAACGCGAGCCGACCGCAATGGACGCGGCCATGGAACAAGTCGCGATTGCGCCCAGCCAGGAATGGGCGCTGCGGGAGCGGGAGCTGCAACGAGCACTCGTGCAACTTCCAGACGACAGGCGCCGGGCACTGATATTGGTGGCGACCGGAACGAGTTACGAGGACGCTGCAAGGCTGTGCGGTTGCCGGATCGGCACGTTGAAAAGCCGTGTAAGCCGGGCACGCGGGTCCTTGCTCTCGATGCTCGGAAACAACCTCATCGACTGATCGTCTTTGCGCCGGCAACAATTCCGCCGACAACATCGTCGGCTGGATCGTCGCGCCCCAGATCTATTCTCCCAAGACAGCGATGCCGGCCACCGGAATATCCGAGAAGGAAGCGCGTGACCTCGCGGCCTATCTCGATGCCGCGAGCAGTGATTGGCCGTTTCCTAAGCTCGTTAATAAGCGCATGATCATCGCTGGGAGAGAAGGACATTGAGATGGACAGAGGTATGGTGGAGAAACATCTGCAGCAGGCACGAGAGCATGTGGCGCTAGGAGGACAGCACATCGCTCGGCAGCGCGAGATCGTGGCTGAGATGACCGACCGCGGCTCCGACGCGAAAGAAGCGCAACGACTCCTGGCGATTTTTGAAGAGTCGCAGGTCATGCATGTTGCTCACCTTGATAGGCTTAAGGCCGAGTTGCTTGCCCTGCGATGAAAAGCATGGGCCCCGGTATAAGCTGGGTCGAACCGTTGCGGTAATTGTCGACGGATCAGCAGAGGATTTCGGTCCATAGCGGACCACGCGGCTACGCCTGTCGTGAGGTATCGATAGCAATTTGCAACGCTTCCAACAGCCGCGTCATATCGATGGGTTTGGCACAGCAGCCAATTAATTTGAACCGCGCCGGCAAAACAGAGGCGTCGTAGCCGGTCGTGAACACGAAGGGAACATGGAGTTCCAGAAGCCTGTCGGCAACCGGGTATACCGGCTCACCATGCAGGTTGACGTCCAAGACCGCTGCGTCAAGAACATCCGATACGGCCAGCAGCTCAATCGCATGTTCCAGAGATTGCGCCGGGCCAATGACGATGGCCCCTGCGTCAGCCAGCTCCAGGGATAGGTCTTCCGCCAGCATGAATTCGTCCTCGACCACAAGCACGCGGTATCCGACGAGCATCCGTTCAGCCATGACCATCATCCTCGACCAGGTTGCTGAGGGAAACAGGGATTGCGATCGTGCAATGGACTCCATCCTTACCAAGAACATAGGACGTCTTCGCATCGAGCTGGTAGGGCAGCGCGCGTTCGATCAGTTCACGACCTTGGCCGCCCCCTTGCGGTCCGGAATCGGCGGGCGACATCTTCACCCGGCTCTCCCGCCAATCGACATGCAGCCATGGCTTGCCGCTTTCGCCTTGTTGCTCGACACGCCAAACGATCGCCAGATGCGCCTGCGGTTGGCTAAGCGCTCCGTATTTGGCGGCATTGGTGCCAAGCTCGTGCATCGCCAATGCCATCGTCTGGACAGTCGTCGAGCGAAGCCTGACACCTTCCGGACCTTGCAAGGTAACCCGGCTCGTCTCGCCTTCCGGCACACCGTGGGCTGCCAGTTCGGAGCGGATGAGCTGATCGAAGGTGATACGATCCCCCTCCTGTAGCCGCGACAAGAAGCCCTGCACCCGCGCCAGCACATCCAGCCGGTCGCGGAACTTCTTGTGGAAATCCGCCAGATCGGTGCTGGTACGCATGGTCTTGTCGACTATCGACCGGACGACGGCCATGAGGTTGCGCGTGCGGTGCTGAAGCTCGGCGACGAGGACTTTCATACGGTCGGCAGAGGCCTTTTCATCGGTGATATCGCGGCCGATACCACCGATCTGCGTGAAATTTCCTTCCTCTCCGAAAAGCGGGAACTCGGCGTTACGCAACCATCGGATTTCGTGGTCAGAGGCGCGCCTGATGCGGTACTCGTATTCCGCACGCTCGCCGTTTCGCACGCGACGAATCTCGGAGAGCGCCTGTTCCCGGTCTTCAGGGATGATCAACTCCGCCCAGCTGCGGAAATTGTTGTCCGTCACGGCCTGCTGGCGCTCGACACCATAGATGGTCTCGAAAGCCGGCGCGAGGTAGTTCCATTGCAGCGTCTCCGCGTCGCGGATCCACAACACGTCGGAAGAGGCTTCGCCAAACAGGCGGAACTGCTCCTCCTCCTGCCACAAAGCTGCCTGTGCTTGTTTCCGTGCCGAGATGTCGATGCAGAACTCAGCGATCGTGCCGTCGCCAAGATCGCGCCCGGCAAACAACATCCAGCGACGCGCACCATCGGCTAAGAAATACTCCTTTTCATATGGCCCCATGCGGCCAGTCTCTTTCAAAGCTGCCATCTGGGCTTCGGTCTCGGCAATGTGCTCCTCCGGGGTCAGCCGGCGCCAGTGCAGCTCTGCGCGCTCCATTTGTGACCGACTGTACCCGGACATCTTCAAGAACACTTCATTCGCGTCGAAGATGACACCGTCCTCATTTAGAAAAACCACGCCGACCGCATCTGTCTCCAGAACGCGCTGCAGGCGTTCCTCGCTGCGTCGAAGCGCCATCTCCGCCTCGTAGGTCCCCGTCAGATCTGTGAAGGTGACGACAGCTCCGCTGATATAATTATCGACGCTGCGATACGGCAGCGCGCGCGCGGCGTAATGCCGGTTGTCCGTGGGGTCGCTGACCTTCCGGTCCACGGGCATCAGCGTTCTGAGGACAAGTCGAACATCGTCCAGCAGTTCCGGATAAGCCACGCGCGATACGACATGATCCAGCGGTCGCCCGACATCCGTGTCAAGCAGATGGAATATTTCGGTTGCCGCCGGCGTGAAGCTTCTGACGCGCAGATCGTTGTCGAGGAAAACAGTAGCGATCTGGGTCGCCTCGAGCAGGTTCTTCAAGTCCGAATTCGCGCGGTCAAGTTCGGTGACACGATGGGCCAGTTCGCCGTTGACGGTCTGCAGTTCCTCGTTGACAGATTGCAGTTCTTCCTTCGAGGTTTCCATCTCCTCGTTGGCAGACTGCAGCTCTTCGTTGATCGACTGATATTCTTCGTTGGACGATTTGAGCTCTTCGTTTGTGGATTCGAGTTCCTCGATGGTCGCCTGAAGCCGGTCGCGCGTAAGGCGCAAATCAGTCTCGAGACGCTGGACGTGCTCTTCGCTCGTCAGCCGTCCTCCGTCGGGCGCCGTCCCCTCAGCCACCTGCCCTGCGTCTTGAAACAGCACCATCAGCGAGGTGACGTCGCCGCTGCCGAGAGGTTCGACGATTATATTGACGGCGTAGGTGCGATCGTCCTGGCGCAACAGCACCCTCGGAACTTCGACCTTGACGGCTTCCGTCGTAGCACGCTGCAAGGCGGAGCGCATATCGAGCCGAAGATCGCGATGAGCAAGGCTCAGGAGGTTGAGTGTCGCCATTCCCGATGCCGGTTCGAGATAGCGGCCTGTGCGTCCTGAGAAGTGGAGAACATCATAGTGCGAATCGACGACCACATAGGCTGGGGCGAAGCGCTCTGCTACGACCTCTGCTTGCCGGCTGATGGTTACCGACAGCCGGCCGGTCTGCAGCATGGGAGCTGGTGCCGAGAACGGATGGTCGGGGCTGCGCGGACGTGGACTGAGCGGGAAGTCCGGAATGATCCGGGTTGCCGTTTCCAGCCTTCGAAACAGGCGGTTTTTGCGGTCGACGGGTGCAAAAAGCTTGGCGTGGCGTGTAACATTCTCCGAGGAACCCAAAAACAGAATGCCGCTCGGCCTAAGCGCAAAGTGGAATATCGGCATGACCCTGTTTTGTAATTCGTTGTCGAGATAGATCAGCAGGTTTCTACAAGACAGGATGTCGATGCGGGAAAATGGTGCATCCTTGACGATGTTGTGAGGAGAGAAGATGCACATCTCCCGCAATTCCTTGACGACACAATAGGTATCGCCTTCTCGCACGAACCAGCGAACGAGCCGCTCTGGCTGGACCTGGGATGTTATCGCAGCGGAATAGCGCCCGGCGCGCGCAATTCCCAGTGCGCGGGCGTCGAGATCCGTCGCGAATATCTGCACTTCCGGGGGATAATCCATGGTGGCCACATGTTCGCGCAGCAGCATTGCGATTGAGTAGGCTTCTTCGCCGGTGGCGCAACCCAGCACCCAGACGCGCACCTGGTCGGTCGGCTCCTTGCCCTCGAACAGCCTCGGAATCTCGCGCTCAAGGGCATCGAACTCGCTCGGATCCCTAAAAAACTGCGTGACGCCGATCAGCAGGTCCTGAAAGAGGTTCTGTACCTCCTCACGGCTAGCGCGCAATCGCTCGATGTAGGTGTCGATGCTGACGATCTGCAGCACCTGCATGCGCCGTTGGACGCGCCGCGTGAATGTCCCGCGCTTGTATCCGTGGAAGTCATGGCTGGTGACATTGCGAAGAACGGTGGCAATCTGGGTAATCTGCGCCTCGATGGCGCCGGACGCTTCCTCGTCCAGACCAGCCTCTTCTTCCTCGATAACATTGCTCGCATAAAGCGCGATCTGCGTTGCGATGCTCTGGGCCGGCAGACGCAGGTCCGCGATCGCCACTGCTCCTCTGCCTTCCTCGAGAGATCCACTTTCTCCATCGCTTATCTCCACGATCGAGAGGCCGCCAAACTTCTTGGTTGCCGCGACCCCAGCCGTGCCGTCATTGTCAAGCCCGCTCAGGATCACAGCAATCGCGCGCTCGTGGGCATGTTCCGCCAGCGAGATCAGCATGGTATCGACCGTGCCACGATGTCCGACGGGTTCAGAGGCCGGCCGGACGCGGATATGACCGTCTTCGAGGGTCATCATGTCGTCGGAGCCACCGATATAGATATGGTCATGAAGGATCCGCTCTCCATCGGCTGCGACCGTCACCGCCAGTCGCTCCTGCCTCCCCAGCGTTTCGAGCACGGTCGCGGCGCTAAGACCCTCCTGCTGGTAAACTGCCACAAGGTAGGATGCGCCGAGGCCCACGCCAATCTCGGAGAATATCTGCTCGAGCGAGCGAAGCGACTGCGCTGAAACCGCGATACCGACGATCACGAGCGGTTGTTCGTGCTGAACCCGTTCAGGTGCGCTTGCCTGTTGCACCATATCTTCCTGTTCGTCGTACGCCATCATCGATCCATGTCTCTGTTCCACCGACTTAAAACGTTCGGCTCGGCACAAAGATACACCTTTATCAGAAGTCTTGAAAACGTGCCGCGCGGCCGAGGCGCGAAGACGTCAAGGCAGCGTCGCGCAGGGTCGCGGAATAGCGCCGATATTCTGCAGCTCTTGCCTCATAGAGTTCAGCGACGGTGGTCCGGCCGGTATCACGCGCGTCCCGAGCCATGCGCTCAACGAGGGTCACCCGCTCCTCCATGACCCGCATCGCAATCCTGATCGCCTCGTCCAGCTCATCGATGTGCCCCGCCAGCGCGTCAGCGGTATAGGCGTGGCCGATCTGACACCGAAACCGCAACGGCCGGGAACCGCGAACCTCCGAAAGCACGCCATGGCAATCCGGGCAAGTCATAGCGATTGGTGACGCGATTTTGCGAAGTTCGGCGCTGCCAGTTTGTCCACCCGCCGCGATTTCGACTTCGAGCCGCAACTCGTCGGACGGCAGATCAAGTTTCGGCCCCGCTTCGCTTCCCGCGATGTCGGTAAGAAGCCTGCCGAGGTCAGCTGCCGAGGCCACATGATCGACCTCTACGGCTTCAAGCGCCGCCAGCGGCATCTGATCCGCCACCGCATCGAGAGGGTGCTGCACCACGGCCGTGCCGCCATTGGATTTGATCGCATGAAGCCCTGCCGCGCCGTCATTGAGCATCCCGGTCAGGACGAGCCCCACCACGCGTGGTCCGAATGACAGGGCAGCAGAGCGAAACATCGGATCAATCGAGGGCCGGGCCATGTTTTCCCGTGGGCCGGCCCCGAACATGATCGTTTCGCCCATGAGCAGAAGGTGGCGGTCGGGTGCAGCGAGATAGACGTGTCCGCGCTCGATCGGCTGGCCGTCAACCGCCTGCGTCACCGGAAGCTTGGATCTCGCCGCTAGCATCTCCGGCAAAAAACCGGGTGAGTTTGAAGGAATGTGGGTACTGACGAAGACGGTTGCCGGAAGGTCAGCAGGTAGATCAGCGACCAGGGTCTTGAGCACAGCTCCACTCCCCGTCGAACCGCCGATAGCAATGATATCCTTGGTCGCGCTTGATGACATGACCTTTGACCTTTCAAGATCATGCTCAACAGTCGGCGAGGCCTCATGGTTCCGCGTCGTACGCAGACAGGCCTAATTGTTCTTCCACATGGCAGCTCAATCGCGAAACCCTGCACCTGCGGCCGGGCTGTCGGTAGATGGGTCGACCGCGCGTCTCAGCAGATTCAAGACAGCTCCATACGGCGAGACGATCAGTTAAGCTTTTCGAACCCGCCGGGTGGACCAAAGAGTGCGACGGCGATCTGCTCGAGTTCAGTTGGTTTTTCGCAGAGCGCAAACCCCTTGTACTTTACTGGGATGTGGGAGGGGTCGTAGCCGGTAGCAAAGACGAAGTTGATGTCACGCGCCTCCAATTCATCGGCGACGGCAAATACAAGCTCGTCACCAAGGTAGACGTCGAGGATCGCTGCGTCGATGTGTTCCCGGTCGATAAGGTCGAGGGCGCGGCCAACGTTTGACGTCGGACCTACGACGATTGCCCCAAGATCCTCCAGCGTCCGGCGAGTCTCGTCAGCCAGAAAATATTCGTCTTCAACGATCAGGATGCGCTTTCCCGAAAAGAGTCTCGTTTGATTGCTATTTTCCACCGGGCACCTTTCCAACGAGGCGGGATTCGAAGAGCAGATAGATGCGTCCTGCGAACACAAGGAATTGGTTCATGATCTGGCTCCTTCGCCTGTCAAACTATAACTTGAGGCAAAAGTTGCGCCCCACGGCAGGTTTAAACGCTGCGACGAGGTGCTCACCGCTCATAGGAATATAGGCTTTATTTTCGTCCTTAAAGTTTTCGGGATTGAAAAGCGGGGATATGATTGGCCGAGTTCATCGAAATGTTCTCGGCGCCGCGCAATGAGAAACCCATCAGGCGCTCGTATTCCGCCTCGGGGATGCCGTAAGAACCATGGGCCTTCAGAACAAGCCCGTCCCGATCGACGACGATGACCTTTCCTCGTACGGATCTGATGAGCTTTTCGCCTTCCAGAACGTGGAGCGCGCCCGTCACTCCGGAACGCCGGACGCCGAGCATGAAAGACATATATTGATGGGTCAGATTCAGCACTTGGCTGTCGGCGCGATCATTGAGCATGAGCAGCCAGCGCGCCAGCCTCTGCTCTATGGAATATCGGCCATTAGCCAAGGCCGTATAGCTGATCTGGATTCCGAGCGACCGCGAAAATGACGATGAAAGAGATCGCAACTGCGGCGCCTTCTGCGTGAGACGAAGAAAGCTGTCGACATCGATGCGCTGGGCAGTTCCCTCGATCTGCACCATCATAGCGTAAGGCGTGCGCCAATCGCCTTCCAACAATCCGGTACCGGTAACGCCTTCACGCCCGATCAGACCGGCCTCTACTTGTGCGCCGTCGAGGGACAAGGCGATCAGCGATACAATCCCGGCTTCGACGAAGGAGACTGCCGTTATCTCTCCAAACTGCCGTTCAAGGATCTCGCCTTGAACCAGCCGAATCGATTTCAGATGCGGCTGGATGACATCACTTTCACGGGACGAAAGCGCGGAAAGAATGAGATTTTTGTGGTCGCCCGATGCCTTCTCCGCCGGGCCTCGGCAGTTGGAAAGGGCTTCGAAAATCGCGCTCTTGTCCAGCGGCTTTTCCACGAAGATCCGATCCGCAAATCGCGGAGGAACGACGTCCCGGCTGTAGCCGGTTGCAAAGAAAAAGGGGATATTGCGCTTCGATAGCTCATCGGCGACAGGGAACACCATCGTTCCACTAAGATTGATGTCCAAGACCGCAACGTCAATTTGGGAACCGTCGTCAATATAATTCAGGGCTTGCTGGACGTTGGGTGCAGGCCCGATGATCTTCATTCCGGCTTCTGACAGCTTGGACGCGAGGTCGCTCGCGAGGACGTAGTCGTCCTCAACGACCAGGGCCACCCGCGCGGGCTTGTTGAAAGCCGTATTCATGCCGCTTGCCTCCTAACGTCATGTTCTGCTGCAGGCGAAAACGTTTGGGTTATCGACCTGTTCCAAATCGACCCCAAAGCGCCATTCCCAACATCGCGATCGACGGTGGCGCCACAGGACGCGAAGATCGTTCGGGTTGGAACTCCGGTTTCCAATAACCATTATCGCGAGGGATGGGTGTCGGGCCGCGCCGGCACCTCGTCCATCAACGCTGCGTTCGTCGCAGGGCCATGCGATCGGCAACCAGATGCGCAGCCGCGGCGAAGGCCGCATCTTGCCGACGGGCTCGATCGCCGGTCTCATGCCCGGCTCCGCCGTCTATAACGGCACCAAGGCCTTCATCAACAGTTTCTCTTTTGCCTTGCGCGAAGAACTGAAGGGATCCGGCGCGACCGTCAGCTGCCTCATGCCGGGCGCGACGGAGACCGAGTTCTTCAAGCGGGCCGATCTCATGGGTACTGCGATCGGCCAGGCGAAGAAGGATGACGCGGATGACGATGCGCGGATGCCAACGTCGCGCGGCAAGCATTCTGTCCCATCAGCATTCGGTTGGGGCACGAAATAAGAGCAAGTTTCTGGGGCGGCGCTGCGATCCGGTCCCGCGTCGCCATCCGTCCAGCAATTTAGTCGCGCTCGACGAATTTGTTGAATCGGCTGATCATCCCGTCCTTGGTCTTGTCCTGGTAGAGAAAAGCCAGCTTGTTCTGGTCGAAGATCTTGAAGAATTCATCCCAACCGATCCCGTCGAATTCCTCTTCTTTTTCTCCGAAATCGATGCGCAGCACGCCGCCTTTACCGCCGGCGCGGATAACCGCCGGCTTACCGTCCCTTTTCTCCGCCCATTTCTGGATCGCCTTGTGGTCCGTCGTCGTCTCGGAACTGCTCATTGCTGCCTCCATCTGTTGTTTTGTATTCGGCATATGATCGTCGGGTCGTCACAGCAGCGGTTGCCTTTGCTTCCAGTCGCGATATGGCGCGAGCAGTTCGCCGGGATAGCGCCGCTCGATCTCGCTTTCGGTCAAAACAATCCGGGGAAGGATCTCTTGCGCCGCATCGTCCCCGGCAGCTTCGCTGGCGCTTTCCAGCTCGCTCATGGTCATAAACACCTGGTCGTCGGTCATCACCTCAAGGCGGGAGGCAAGGTCGCCGACCGGTTCGTTGATGAGTGGGTTCGTGGACACTGACGCCTCATCGGAACGGAATTTCCTAGTTTGCATAGGCCTGTCGAACTTCGCTCTTCACACTAAGTTCCCCACATGGACCGAGCAGCGCATCGGAATGACGAGGCTCTCCCGTTGTTTCCATTCTTCTGCCCGGCCGAGAAGCTTGCCCCTAGCCACAACGCCGACAGTGGAGCTGATCCATGGATATGACGCAAATCCGAGACCGCATGGTGGAGCACCAGCTGACGCGTCGCGGCATTCGCGATCGAAGCGTCACCGAGGCGATGCGCACGGTGCCGCGCGAAAAATTCGTTGCTCCAGGTTTCGAGGAATTCGCCTATGAGGATGCGCCGCTGTCGATCGGCGAGGGCCAGACGATTTCGCAGCCCTTCATCGTGGCACTGATGCTCGAAAAGGCCAGTCTGGATGCCGGCGACAAGGTGCTCGAGGTCGGAACGGGCTCCGGCTACGCTTCAGCCCTCATGAGCCGAATAGCAAGGCAGGTCTATTCCATCGAGCGCCATGAAAGGCTGGCGCTTCTGGCCAGGGAACGGTTCGAACAGCTCGGATACCACAATATTGACGTTCGCGTCGGTGATGGCAGCAAGGGCTGGCCGGAAGCCGCCCCATTCGATGCCATTATCGTTTCTGCGGCAGCACCCGAGGTGCCGTCCGCCTTGAAGGAGCAGTTGGACCTCGGAGGGCGGCTTATCATCCCGGTCGGCCGCAGCGAAGAGCAGCGCTTGAGACGCATCATGCGCACCGGGGCCGCCCAGTTCGAGGAGGAAGATCTCGGCGGGGTGGTCTTCGTTCCCCTGATCGGCGAAGACGCCTGGACTGCTGCACATCCGAGGTACACGGCGACGGTCCCGGTATCGCCGGGAACTCTTGCGTCCGGCCCCGGTTCTCTGCGAAACGCACAGGGAGAGGGCATGGGAGAGATAAGCAAATCGCCGGCGCTACCCGAAGGCATGCTCGACCATACCGAGTTCCAGCAACGATTCTGGGCAGTTCAACGTATTTCGTGGATCGTGTTCACGCTTCTTCTGGTGATCTGCTTGCTGCTTTACTTGGAACAGGCGGCCCTCGGGACGATTTCAACAAGCAATATCACTCGGACAAGGAAGCCGCCGCCCACGAAGACGCCGCCGATCTCTTCAAGCGCTAATGCGACGAAGGGGACAATCCCAAGCTGAAGGCATGGGCCGCAAGCACACCTGGATGGGGAATGATCAAATGCCGTAGAAACGACGAGGCCGACGACGCACTGCCCCTCCCACCCTGGGGCATTGCTCGAGGAAATCATCCCGGCAACGGCAAAGACCAAGGTGGAAATCGCCCATCTGCTAGATCCTCAGAAGGACAGGTCGAGCGCCCTGCCCTCGAACAGACGGTCGCGGGAGCCTTCGAGATGCGCCTTCATCAGCCTTTGCGCATCGTCAGCCC